>JBLMXA010000726.1:0-15656 GCA_050257515.1 Acidobacteriota bacterium
TCGTCGATGACGTAGACCTTCTTGCGCAGGACCGCGGGCTGGTAGCGCACCGCCTCGGTGAGCTCGCGGATCGCATCGATGCCGCGGTTCGACGCGCCGTCCATCTCCTGGTAATCGACCGCGCTGCCGTCTCCGATCGAGCGGCACGCCGGGCACTCGCCGCACGGCTCCGCGGCCGCGCCCGCCTTCAAGTTCTCGCAGTTGAGCGCCTTGCCGACGATGCGCGCGAGCGTGGTCTTGCCGCAGCCGCGCGGGCCGCAGAACAGGAACGCGTGGTGCACGCGCGCGGTCGCGAACGCGTTGCCGAGCGTGCGCGTGACGTGCTCCTGGCCGATGACCTCCGAGAACGTCTGCGGCCGGTACTTGCGTGCGAGGACGAGGTAGGACATGCCGTCTCGTCGGCACTATACCCGCTGGGTGTGACCCTACAACGCCAAGGTCTCGCAGATCTTCTTGCCCGCGAACACGACCTTGTCGCGGAGATCTCCCAGCGCGTTGTCGACCGGATCCTTGTACTGCGGACCGCCGCACCACAGCGCCTTGCCGCCGTAGACGACGTGCTGGCGCCACATCGGCGCGCCCTTGTCGTCGAGCCCCTCGACGTAGCACGCGCCGCCGGCCTGGCGGTGGAGCGTGGGCGCGAGGCGCTTGGTCGAGCCGAGCCACGCGGCGTAGTCGTCGCAGGACGGCGGCGCCTTGGGATCGTCGTAGCCGTAGTGGAAGATGAACGTGCGCGTCTCGCCGGACGCGGAGATGTTGAGCACGAACGAGATCGTGCCGGCCTCGTCGTAGTCGCGGAGCCAGTTGGGATCGAGGTCGAGCTTGATGGCGGCGAGGTCGGCCGGGACCTTGACGGGACCGTGCTTGGCCGGCACCGGTGACGGTGACGGTGACGGTGACGGTGACGGTGACGGTGACGGCGACGGCGACGGCGACGGCGACGGTGACGGTGACGGTGACGGTGCGGCGGAACCGCGAGCGGGCGCCGGCGCCGGAGCTGGCGAGCTGGGGATCGGAGGTGGTGCGGTGATCCCTTCGCGCGCGAGGTCGGACCCGAGGCCGGCGGCAAATCCGGCCGCGGAGCCGCGGCGGGCCTGAGAGGTGATCGGCGCGGTGCTCCCGACCGGCTTCGGATCGGAGTTGCACGAGGCAAGCACCGCAAGCACCACCGCTCGCTTCACCCCTTGGTGATAACCGAAAAGATCGCGAGCGGCGAACTCGATCGCCGCTCGCGCGAAAAGGTGGCCCCAGGCACCCGCTATGTCCGCTACCGTTGCTCCCTTCCGGGCCTGGCGGGGTTCACAGCCGTCGCGTCACCCGGGACCATAAGACGTCACGCAAGTCGGGCGTCATGCCCGCGAGATCGTGGCGGAGGGAGAGGGATTCGAACCCTCGGTACCTTTCAGTACACACGATTTCCAATCGTGCACCTTCGGCCACTCGGTCACCCCTCCCCGAACAGAGATCGGTGGAGTTTGAAATTGCGGAGGAGGAGGGATTTGAACCCCCGGTGCTTTCGCACATCTGATTTCGAATCAGACACCATCGGCCACTCGGACACTCCTCCAGAATCATTCGCCGTACGCGGGCCCCTTGCGCAGCTCGGCGAAGAACTGCTTCAGGACCTCGGCGCACTCGTCGGCGCGGACGCCGGCGACGACCTCGACGCGATGGTTGAGGCGTGGATCCTCGACGATCGAGTAGAGCGTCTTCACGGCGCCGGCCTTGGGATTCGCACATCCGTACACGAGGCGCGTGACGCGCGCGTTGACGATCGCGCCGGCGCACATCGGGCACGGCTCCTGGGTGACATACAGCGTCGCCTCGACGCGCCACATCGCGAGCGCGTGCGCCGCCTCGCGCAGCGCGACGATCTCGGCATGCGCGGTCGGATCGCGATCGAGCTCGCGACGGTTGCGCCCTCGACCGAGGATCGTCCCGTCGCGCACGATCACCGCGCCGACCGGTACATCACCGAGCGCGGCGGCCGCACGCGCTTCTTCGAGCGCGATCTGCATCCAGGCTGCATCATCCATCGCGGATCCGAGAGGGGTCGAACCTCTAACCCCCGGTTCCGTAGACCGGTGCTCTATCCATTGAGCTACGGATCCAAACTTGCGGCGTGCCAGACATCGAGTGGAGAGAGAGGGATTCGAACCCTCGGTACCAGAAATACCCAGTACGCCGGTTTAGCAAACCGGTGCCTTCAGCCACTCGGCCATCTCTCCCGGCCATTGCCAAACGTTTATTGACCACTTGCGTGACGCTATTCGGTTGTCAAAGCCTGGCGGAGGAGGAGGGATTCGAACCCCCGGAGCTTGCGCTCGGCGGTTTTCAAGACCGCTGCCTTCGACCACTCGGCCACTCCTCCAGGCACACCCAGAGGTGGGGGGCAGTATAGGGATCGGCCCTTGCTTGTAAAGCCGGATCTCTGATTTTTCCCTCGCTACGGCTACTTGGTGATCCGCTCCAATCCCTGACAGTAGGGGCGAAGGGCCGCGGGGACGACGATCGAGCCGTCGGCCTGCTGGTACTGCTCGAGGATCGCGACGACCGTGCGGCCGACCGCGATGCCCGAGCCGTTGAGCGTGTGGACCGCCCGCGGCTTGTCGCCGGCGTTCGGCCGGTAGCGGATCTTGGCGCGCCGCGCCTGGTAGTCCTCGAAGTTCGAGCACGACGAGATCTCGCGGTAGGCGTCCTGGCCGGGAAGCCAGACCTCGAGGTCGTAGGTCTTCGCCGCGCTGTTGCCGAGATCGGCGGTGCACAGCGTGACGACGCGATAGTGCAGGCCGAGGCCCTGCAGCACGCGCTCGGCGTCCTGGCGCAGCGCCTCGAGCTCGCCGTAGCTCGCCTCGGGCGTGGTCAGCTTGACGAGCTCGATCTTGTCGAACTGGTGCTGGCGGATGAGGCCCCGGGTGTCCTTGCCGTACGCGCCGGCCTCGGCGCGAAAGCACGCCGTGTACGCGGCGTACTTCTTCGGCAGCTCGCCGCCGTCGAGGATCTCGTCGGCGTGGAGGTTCGTGACCTGGACCTCCGCGGTCGGAGACAGGTACAGATCGTTGTCGGCGACGTGATCGGGCCCGACCGGGATGTCGAGCTTGAACAGGTCGTCCTTGAACTTCGGCAGCTGACCGGTGCCGCGCAGCGACGCGCCGCGCACGATCGCGGGCGGCCACACCTCCTCGTAGCCGTGCTGGGTGTGGAGGTCGAGCATGTACATGATGAGCGCGCGCGTCAGCTTCGACGCGCCGCCCTTGAGCACCGTGAACCGTGCGCCGGTGATCTTCGCGCCGCGATCGAAGTCGAGGATGCCGAGCGCCTCGCCGAGCTCCCAGTGCGGCTTGGGCTGGAACGTGTACGTCGGCTTCGTGCCCCACACGTGGAGCACGGGGTTGTCCTGCTCGCCGGTGCCGGTCGGCACGCTCGCGTGCGGCGCGTTGGGGATCAGCAGCAGGCGCTGCTCGCACTCGGCCTCGACCTTCGCGAGCTCGGCCTCGTCGGTCTTGATCGTCGTCGACAGCGTCTTCAGCTCGTCGCGCGCGGCGGCGAACTCGGCCGACTTCTTGTCGAGCTTGGCCATCCGCTCGTTCGCCGTGTTGCGCCGCTGGCGCAGCGTGTCGAGCTCGCCCTGCAGCTTGCGCCGGCGCTCGTCGGCGGTCTTCCAGGCGTCGACGACCGTGGCAACATCGGGGCCGCGCCGGAGCACGTCTTCCATTCGGGCAGGGTCGAGCATGGGTTACCTGAATCTTAATGATGACCGGTGGTTGGGTCGGACCCTACCTTGCGATTAACGTCCGTGGCAAGGGTGGGGTCCAACGGCTTGTGGAAGCTGCCGCCGCGCTGCCTGCGCTGCTGGGATCCGTGACGGAGGGGAGCGATCCGGACCGCGAGCTCGCGGACAAGTTCCGCGCGGGCGAGCGTGGCGCGTTCGATCAGCTCGTCCGCCGCCACCAGAAGGGCGTGTGGCGGATGGTGCGGCGTTACGTGCGCAGCGACGCCGACGCCGCCGATGTCACGCAGCAGGTGTTCGTGCGCGCGTTCCGCGGCCTGGTGTCGTTCCGCGGCGCGGCGAGCGTGCGCAGCTGGCTGTATCGCATCGCGATCAACTGCGCGCTGTCGTGGCTCCGCGATCACAAGCGCGAGCAGCCGGCGGAGATCGAGGAGGATCACCTCGTCGAGCCGGCGGCCGCGCCCGGCCGCATCGCCAGCGATCAAGACGGCGCGCGGCTGCGCGAGGCGATCGCGCAGCTCCCTCCGAAGCAGAAGCTCGTGCTCGAGCTGCGCGTGTTCGATGACCTGTCGTTCAAGGAGGTCGCCGAGCTCGCGGACTGCACCGAGAACACGGCGAAGGTGAACTTTCACTACGCGGTGAAGCGGTTGCGTGACATCCTCGGAGGAGCAGATGCGTCGCGAGGATGACCCCGAGCTCGACGCGGAGGACCGCGCGCTGATCGCGCGGCTGCGAGCCCTGCCGGCGGAGACCGGCGAGCCCGACTGGGCCGCGCTCGAGCGCCAGATCGAGGGCGCGCTGCCGGCCGAGGTGCCGCGCCGCTGGTGGCGGCGCTGGCGCTGGCTGCTGCCGGTCGGCACGCTCGCGGCAGCCGCGGCGATCGCGCTCGTGTGGCTCGTGCGCGCGCCGCACGGGGACGCGCCGACGGTCGCGGCGACCCCGCCGCCGGTCGTCCACCACGAGCCGCCGCTGCCGGCCGAGCCGGCGATGTCGATGTGGCTCGGCGGCGAGGTCGTCGACATCGACGATCTCGACGCGGCGCTGCCCGACGACGACCTCGACTCGGACGCGCTCGCGACCGACAACGGCGCGGGTCCCGGCAGCATCCTGCCCGCCGGCGATCCGGCGTGGATCGATCAGCTCGACGACAACGCGCTCGATCGCGCCGAGGCGCTGCTGGAGAGAAAGAAGGGCTGACGTGCGCCGGCTCGCGCTCGCACTGGTCCTGGTGCTCGCCGGCGCGACGGTCGCGGCGGCGCAGCCGCCGACCGCGCAGCAGCAGCTGCAGCAGAAACGCGAGCGGATCAAGAAGCGGATCCGCGCGATGCGCGCGTACACGCTGACCGACGAGCTGGCGCTCGACGAAGCGACCGCCGGCAAGCTGTTTCCGCTGCTCGCGCGCTACGACGACGAGTTCGACAAGCTGCTCGGCGCGCGCGCCGAGCTCCACCAGCACCTGGTCGCCGCCAGCAACGGTAACGACCCGCGAGCCACGAACAAGGTGATCGACGCGGCGATCGCGAACCAGCGCGCGTTCTGGAACCTCGAGGACAAGCGGATCGCCGAGCTGCGAAACATCCTGACGCCGGCGCAGACCGCGCGCCTGCTCGTCGTGCTGCCGCGGTTCGAGCGCCGGATCGAGAACCAGCTGCGCAACGCGATCCAGGGCAAGGGCCCCGGGACCCCCGCGCGCCAGGCGCTCGACGACGACGGGGACGACGCGCCGCGTCCTCGTCAGAGCCCGCCGTGAGCATTCCCACACGGGGCGATGTATGATGGTCCTGGATGATCGAGGCGCCCTGTGCGGCGTGCGGGACGCTCAACCGCATCGCCGAAGCTGACCTCCCCGCCGGGGCAAAGTTCGTCACCTGCTCGACGTGCAAGTCACGAGTCGCGCTGCCGATCGCGAAGACCGTCGCGGGTGCGACGCCGACGCCGAAGGCACCCGCGATCCCCGCGATCCCGCCGAAGGCGCCGCCCGATCGCAAGACGCCGCCGCCGATCCCCGCCGCGCCCAAGCCCGGCGCGTTCGAGCTCGCCGATCTGCCCGCGCCCAAGCGCCAGAGCGCGCTCGCCGGCGTCGGCGATGCCAAGCCGGCGCAGAAGTCGCCGCTCGCGAGCTTCGAGGCGGAGCTGCCCGCGCCCAAGCCGTCGCGCGGTGGCGCGAGCTTCGACGACGCGCTGCCCGCGCCCAAGCCGTCGCGCGGTGGCGCGCGCCTCGACGACGCGCTGCCCGCGCCCAAGCCGTCGCGCGGCGGCGCGCGCCTCGACGACGCTCTGCCCGCGCCCAAGCCGTCGCGCGGCGGCGCGAGCGTCGACGACGCGCTGCCCGCACCGTCGCCGAGCGCGGCACGCACCGCGCTCGGGCTCGCCGCTCTGCCCGCGCCCAAGCCGAAGGCGACGGCGGCCGCGCCGAAGCCGCCGCCGCCCGACACCAAGCTCGGGCTCGCCGACCTGCCGGCCAGAAAGCCGCGCGCGGCGACCGACCTGCCCGCGCCCAAGCCGCCGTCACCCGGCATCGTCGATCTGCCCGCGCCCAAGCAGGGCCTGGCCGACCTGCCCGCGCCGAAAGCGCCGGCCGCGCAGGTCGCCGACGTGATCCCGGATCTGCTCGACCTGCCGATGCCGCGACCGGCCGGGATCGTCGATCTGCCGACGCCGAAGCAGGGCATCGTCGACCTGCCGGCACCCAAGCAGGGCGGCGTCGATCTCCCGGCGCCCAAGGGCTTCTTCGACGATCTCCCCCAGCCCGCGCGGTCCGCACCGACCACCGACGTCGCGCCGAAAGGCTTCTTCGACGATCTCCCGCAGCCTGCGCGGTCCGCACCGACCACCGACGTCGCACCCAAGGGCTTCTTCGACGACCTCCCGCAGCCGGTCAAGCCGATCGCGCCGCCGAAGCCGCCGCCCGCGACGCAGCAGGGTGTCGCGCCGGCGCCCGCGCCGAGAGCCGGTGGCGGCGGCTTCTTCGACGATCTGCCGCCTCCCGTGCCCGAGCCGGCGCCCGCGGCGAACAGCGCCGGCAGCCTGTTCGACGATCTCGCGCCCGCGGGCGGAGGCGCGCCCGCGCCCGCACCGCCGGCGGCAGGCAACGACGCGATGGACATCGGCGGCGCGTTCGAGCTCGACCTCGGCGGAAGCTCGCAGGCGCTCGAGCTCGATCACGGCCCTGCCGACATGAAGAGCGCCGGCGACATCGACCTGCCGGAGCCCGGCGACAGCAGCGGGTTCGGCGATCTCGATCTGTCGGAGCCGAGCGCGAAGCCGGGGGTGCGCATCTCGACCCCCGAGAAGCCGGCGAAGCCGCCGCCCCGGCCGGAGCCGGCGCCGAAGTCGTTCGGCCTCGACAAGGCGCCGCCCGCCGCGAAGGGTGCGCTCGAGCTCGAGCTCGAGGGCGCCGCGGGCGCGCCCGCCGCGGTCGCCAAGCAGCGGCAGGCGCAGAAGAAGCAGCAGCAGCAGGTCTCCGCCGAGGACAAGGCGGCGAAGCAGAAGCGCACGCGGGTCGTGCTCGCGAGCGTGCTCGGCGTCGCGCTGCTCGGCGGCGGCGGCTTCTACATGTACCAGCGCCACGCGAAGGCCGAGGAGCGGGCCGAGCAGATCGACAGCGGGATCAAGACCGCGCGCGCCGCGCTCGTCGCCACCGACGCGAAGCACTGGATGCGTGCCGCGAGCGCCGCGCAGAAGGTGATCGAGCTCGACGGCGACAACGGCCCGGCGCTCGGCATCGCGGCCGAGGCGATGCTCGGCGGCGCGCTCGACACCGGCGTCAACGGCCCGGCGCGCATCGCCGGCGGCCGCAAGCGGATCGCCGACGCGATCGCCACGGGCCACGCCGGTCCCGAGCTCGCCCGCGCGCAAGCGCTCGCGGCGATCGCCGGCAACCAGCCCGACGTCGCGATCACGAAGCTCCAGCCGATGCTGCAGGCCAGCCCGAAGAACGCGTTTCTGAACCTCTACCTGGGGTGGGCGCTGCTCGCGAAGGGCGACGCGAAGGGCGCGACCGCCGCGTTCGACGTCGCCGCCGCGGATCCGGCGACGAAGCTCGCCGCGCTGTACGGACGCGCCCGCGCGAAGCTGCTCGCCGCCGATCCGGCGGGCGCGAAGGCCGACTTCGCCGCGGTGTACGACGCCGACAAGACCCACGTCGGCGCGCAGGTCGGGCTCGCCGAGACGCTGCCGCCGTCGCAGAGCAGCGAGCGCGAGGCCGAGCTGCTCGCGATCCTGCAGCGCAAGGATCTCGACCAGGCCGATCCGCGCGCGGTCGTGCTCGCGTGGTCGCTCGCCGGCGACATCGCGCGCACCCAGGGCCGGCTCGACGTCGCGCGCGAGCGCTACCACAAGGCGCTCGCGGTGTCGCAGAACGACGTCACCGCGCTGATCGGGCTCGCGGCGGTCGAGCTGCGCGATGGCAAGGCCGCGGTCGCCGCCGATCTGATCCAGAAGGCGCTCGCGCAGTCGCCGAGCGAATCGAGCGCGAAGATCGTGCTCGCCGAGATCGCGATCAAGCAGGGCAAGCTCCCCGACGCGACCGCGCTGATCAAGGAGCTCGCGAACCGCGTGCCGCCGCTGCCGCCGCTGCTCCACGCGCAGCTGCAGATCGCGCAAGGCCACCTCGACGAGGCGCAGGGCCTCGACGACGACGCGGTCGAGGCGTACGAGGCCGGCGCGAAGGACGCCGGCGATCTCGATCTCGCGCCGACGATGGCCGCGGTCGAGAAGCTCGGCCAGCTCGCGAAGAAGGCCGACGAGGCGAACAACGCCGCGAAGGCCGCCGACTACCGCGATCACGCCGACAAGCTGCTGTCCGGGCTCGCCGATCGCGCGCGCGAGGACGCGCAGCTGTCGCTCATGCTCGGCGTCGCGTACCTGCAGGCCGGCGACGCGACGAAGGCCGAGGGCTTCCTGCGCCGGGCGACCGAGATGCGCGCGAATGACGTCGAGGCCAAGCTCGAGCTCGCGAAGGCGCTCGCGAAGCTGTCGCGCAGCGACGACGCGATCGAGCAGCTCAAGGCCGCGCTCGCGATCGACGCCTCGCGCGCCGACATCGCGCTCGAGCTCGCGCGCACGTACGAGATCGCCGGCAAGGATGACGAGGCGAAGGCCGCGTACGACAAGCTGCTCGCGGCCAAGGACGTCACCATCGCGGCGCGCGCACGCGCCGGCCGGTTCTTCGCGCGCAAGGGCGACGTCGCGAAGGCGGCGAAGCAAGGCGACGCGATCCTGCTCGTCGAGCCCGACAACGCCGCGGGCCACTACCTGAAGGGCGAGGGGCTGCTCGCGCAGGGTCCCGCGCACCTCGACGACGCGCGCAAGGAGCTCGCGGTCGCGACCGACAGCGATCCGGATCCGCAGTACCTCGACGCGCAGGGCCGGTGCGCCGAGGCGATGGCCGCGCAGGGCGAGCCCAAGTACCTCGATCTCGCGCTGCGCGCGTACGGCAAGGCGACCGACACCGATCCGAACCTGTTCAACGCGTGGGCCGGCCAGGGCCGCGTGCACGTCGCGCGCCACGAGTGGGCCGACGCGGTCAAGCCGCTCGAGGCGGCGAACAAGCTCGACCCCAAGGACGGCGACGTGATGTTCAACCTCGGGGTCACCGCCGAGAAGCTCGGCCAGAAGCCGAGCGCGATCGCGTGGTTCGTCGCGTCGACGAAGGTGGCGAAGTCGAACATGGAGGCGTGGCACCACCTCGGCCAGCTCTACGTCGACGTCAACCGCGCGCAGTTCGCCGTCCAGGCCTACACGGACGCGACCCGGCTCGCCGCCGAGCACGAGAAGCAGACCGGCAAGCAGGTCGAGTGGCTGACCGACGACTACTACCAGCTCGGCGAGTGGGCGCTGTCGCTCCACGACTCGGTGACCGCGCGCAACGCGTGGGAGAAGTACGTCGGCCGCAACCCGCCGCCGGGCGCCCGCCTCGACGAAGCTCGCAGCCACCTCGCGACCGATCTGAAGTAGGCTGGCGGCGTGCTGGACCGCCTCGATCGCCTGCGTGCGCGCCTCGACCGCGCGAAGTTCTTCGCCACCGTGATCCGCGCGACGAAGGTCGCCAAGCCGATCCGGCCGGCTCAGCTCGCGCGGTTCGTGCGCGGCGCGCGGCAGACCAAGCCCGGGCCGCACCTCGCGGTGATGTTCCACGCCGCGTCGCACCCCGACAAGGAAGCCGTGGTCGAGTACGGGTCGATCCATGCCGGCGGCGTCCGGCGGCTGACGTGGGGCGAGCTCGACGCGACGATCAACCGGCTCGCGCACGCGCTCGTCCAGCGCGGCGTCACCGGCGGCGCGCGCGTCGCGCTGATGCTGCCGAACGGCAGCGAGTACCTGATCGCGCAGCAGGCGCTCGCGCGGCTCGGCGCGACGGCCGTGCAGATCGGCTATCGCCTCAAGGCCGGCGAGATCGCGTACATCCTCGACAACTCGCAGCCCGCCGCGACGATCGTCTACGGCGAGTACCTCGCGACGATGCGCGAGGCGCGCGCGCACTCGAACAAGGGCGGCGCGATGATCGTCGTCGGCGGCCACGTGGAGCCCGGGACGGTCGATGCCGACGACTGGGATCGCGCGCTCGCCGCCGCGAGGCCCGACATGCCGCCGCGCACGCACGGCGGCGACGGCGGCGGCGTGATCGTCTACACGAGCGGCACCACGGGCAAGCCGAAGGGCGCGAACCGCGCGTGGCGCAAGACCGGCTTCGAGTCGGTCGCCGACATGATGCTGCAGGTCGGCATCCGCGCCGACGATCGCCACCTCGTGACATGCCCGCTCTACCACTCGGCCGCGCCGGCGTTCGTCGCGATCATGCTGTCGCTCGGCGCGACGGTCGTGCTGCAGAACCACTGGGAGCCGGAGCAGTGCCTCGAGATCATCCAGCGCGAGCGCATCACGTGCACGCTGATGGTGCCGACGATGCTGATCCGGCTGTGCGCGCTGCCGCCCGAGGTGCTGAACAAGTACGACACGCGCACGCTGCGCTGGGTGATGAGCGCCGCCGCGCCGCTGACGACCGAGACCGCGCGCCGCTTCATGGACCACTTCGGGCCGATCCTGTGGAACTTCTACGGCGCGACCGAGACCGGGCTCGTCACGATCGCCGGCCCGGGCGATCACACGTCGCGCCCCGGCACGATCGGCAAGAAGCTGCGCGGCAACGAGATCCGGCTGCTCGACGACGCAGGCCACGAGGTCAAGCGCGGCGAGATCGGCGAGCTCTACGCGCGCAACTCGACGATGATCACCGGCTATCACGAGAACGAGGAGGCGACGAGGTCCTCGCAGCGCGAGGGCTTCTTCTCGGTCGGCGACCTCGGCCGCGTCGACGCCGATGGCTACTACTACCTCGAGTCGCGCAAGCACGACATGGTGATCTCCGGCGGCGTGAACATCTATCCGCGCGAGATCGAGGATCACCTCAACACCCACCCCTCGATCCTCGAGGCCGCCGTGGTCGGCGTCCCCGACCCCGAGTGGGGCGAGTCGCTGCGCGCGTTCGTCGTGCTCCGCAACGGCGCGAGGCTGACCGAGGGCGAGGTGATCGACTTCTGCCGCAAGGAGCTCGCGGACTACAAGCGGCCCCGGCGGGTGACGTTCATGGCGGAGCTGCCGAGGAACCCCACCGGCAAGATCCTCAAGCGGGAACTGAAAGAGCTCGGAGATTAGCCGCCAAGGCGCCATGCACGCCAAGACAGACGCCAAGCCCTAGCCGTTCCAGATCACACGGCGAACGCCGTTCTTGAGGATCGGGACGTTGAAGTTCATCAGCAGCCCGAGTTGGAATGCGCCGGCCTTCAAGTACGAGATCAGCTGCGCGACGTGGACCGCAGCCAGCGTCTCGACATGCTTCAGCTCGACGACCAGCTGGCTTTCCACGAGGATATCTAGACGGTGTTCGCCAACGATCCTCTCGCGGTAAAGGACCGGTAACCGGACCTGACGCTCGAATCGAACCCCCCGGTCTTCGAGCTCGAGACATAGCGCTTCCTCATAGATCGATTCGAGAAACCCGGGCCCTAGCCATCGATGAACCTCGATTGCAGCGCCGATGACCTCGCGCGCAAGAGCGTCGATCTCCGGACAAGGTTCCTTGGCGTCTGTCTTGGCGTGCATGGCGTCTTGGCGGCTCATTTCTCCGGTTATCGGCCGGCGCGGCGGAAGGTTGCGTCGTAGGCTGTTCCCGTGATCCATCCGATAGTTATCGGGACAGCCGGTCACATCGACCACGGCAAGACGTCGCTCGTGCGCGCGCTGACCGGGATCGATACCGATCGGCTGCCGGTCGAGAAGGCGCGCGGGATCACGACGGAGCTCGGGTTCGCACGGCTCGATCTCGGGGAGCGCAGGCTCGCCGTCGTCGACGTGCCCGGGCACGAGCGGTTCGTGAAGAGCATGGTCGCCGGCGCGACCGGGCTCGATCTGGTGGTGCTCGTGATCGCCGCCGACGAGGGCGTGATGCCGCAGACCCGCGAGCACCTCGACATCTGCGACCTGCTCGGGGTGCGGCGCGGGATCGTCGCGCTGACGAAGAAGGACCTCGTCGACGACGAGTGGCTGACGATGGTCACCGGCGACGTGCGCGCGGCGCTCGCGGGCACGTTCCTCGACGGCGCGCCGATCGTGCCGGTGTCGACGAGGACCGGCGAGGGGCCCGACGTGGAGCGAGGCGGGCTTCGCCTGCCGAGCGGGATCGACGCCCTGCGCGGCGAGCTCGCGCGCGCGATCGACGAGCTGCCGCCGCGCGCGTCGACCGGCGTGTTCCGGCTGCCGATCGATCGCGTGTTCACGGTGAAGGGCTTCGGCACGATCGTCACCGGCACCGTGCTCGGCGGCGAGGTCGCGCTCGGCGACGAGCTCACCGTGATCCCGAGCGGCCTGGCGACGCGCGTGCGCGGCATCGAGGTCCACGGCACCGCGGTCGAGCGCGCGCACGCCGGCCATCGCGTCGCGCTCAACGTCGGCGGGCTCGCGGTCAGCGAGCTCGCGCGCGGCGATCTGCTCGCGCACCCCGGGCGCGTCGCCGGCTCGCACATCCTCGACGTCGAGCTCAGGCTGCTGCGCTCGGCCCCGCCGCTGCACGCGCGCAGCAAGGTGCTCGTCCACCACGGCACCGCGCAGGTGCTCGCGACCGTCGCGCTCGTCGACCGTGCCGAGCTCGCGCCCGGCGCGACGGCGCTCGCGCAGCTGCGGCTCGATCGCGAGACGCCGCTCGGCGCGCTGCCCGACGATCGGTTCATCGTGCGCGGCTTCGTCGCGAACGCGGCCGGTGGCTCGACGATCGGCGGCGGTCGCGTGCTGCGCGTGCTCGCGCCCCGCGCGCGCAAGGGCGCCGAGCACGCGCGGGCGGTCACCGCGATCGCCGCGGCGCGGCTCGATCAGCGCGTCGCGCTCGACGTGCAATCGGCGGCGGCCGCCGGCCGCGGCGTCGACGACCTCGTGCGCCGGCTCGGCGTCCCCGCGGCGGCGCTCGCCGATCCGCTCGCGACGCTGGTCGCCGGCGGCGAGCTGCTCGCGACCGGCGACGCCGAACATCCGCATTACCTGCACGCGGCGACGGTCGCCGCGCTCGAGAAGCAGATCGTACAGCTGCTCGCGGATCCGGAAGGTCAGCCGCGCGAGGCGCTGCGCACGCAGCTACCGGCCGCGCTGCCGCCGCGCGGGTACGACGCGATCCTCGCCGGGCTCGAGCGCAAGGGCGCGATCGTCGCGGCGGCCGATCGCGTGCGGCGCACGAGCGGCCAGCCGCAGCGCAGCGAGCTGTCGGGCGTCGAGCGCGACGTGCTCGCGAAGCTCGAGGCGACCGGCGTCGAGCCGCCGCGCCCGAAGGAGCTACCGGCGGCGCTCGGGCTCGCCGAGCCCGCGGTGAAGACCGCGCTCGACAAGCTCGTCGCCGCCAAGCTCGCGATCAAGGTCAAGCCCGATCTGATCATGCACGCGCGCACGGTGCAGACGATCCGCGACAAGCTGCTCGCGTTCCTCGACGAGCACGGCACGATCGACGCCCAGCAGTGGAAGGATCTCACCGGCGCGAGCCGCAAGTTCACGATCCCGCTCGCCGAGTACTTCGATCAAGAGAAGATCACGCTGCGCGTCGGCGACGTCCGCCGCCGGCGGAAGTAAGAGTTGCCGCCAAGACGCCATGCACGCCAAGACAGACGCCAAGCAGATCTTTATTGGAAGATCTGCTTGGCGTCTGTCTTGGCGGCCTCGGCGACTTGGCGGCCAATCCGGCCTAGTAGAAGTAGCCCGCCGAGATGCCGATGAACGGCAGCGTGCGGATGCCGCCCTCGATGTTGATCACGGACTTCGGCGTCGGCTTGATCTGCAGGCCGATGATCGCGTTGACGACCGGGAACACCGGCGGCAGGCCGTACGGGTTCGGCTCGGGATCGCCGGGGTGATCGGGGCTGACGACGCCCTGACCGACTTGACCACTCGGAGACGTCACTCCCATCGGAACGCAGCCGGGCTCGGGGTTCGAGTTGGTCGAGCCGGGCGTGCACTGCACGTCGTAGCGCTTGACGCTGCCGGTGAGGATGCCGAGGCCCGCGCCGCCGCCGTAGCGGAACGCCAGGTACTTGTTGATCGGCGCCTGGTTCATGAACGTGAACTCGATCGTGAACCAGCCGAAATTAGAAGCTGCTTTCTCGGGGCTGAGAATGTAGTCCGCGGTGTCGGTCGGCACGTTGTCGCCGCTGTTGATATAGACGCCCTCCTGGAGATTGATGTGCTCGAACTCGAAGCCGAGCTGCAGCTCGAGGTTGCCGCGACGGCGCACGAGGTCGACGCCGAGGCCGGTGTTGCTCGCGCCGCCCGCGGCGCGGTTGACGAACAGGCCGATCAGGCCCGACGGCAAGAACACCTGGCGGATGCGCAGATCCGCGCCGTACTCGACCTTGTCGCCGACGGTCTCGAGCGAGGTCGGCGCCGCGTTCGGATCGACGGTGGACGTCGTCGCCGGCGGAGGCGTGCTCTTCGTATTGTCGTCGAGCGCGGCGCCCGCGTGCGCCGTTCCGCTCGCCATCACCGCTGCGAATAGACCTAGGCTAGCGAATCGCATGATTCCCCCGGCGGGCGCCATTATATACTCGTCGTCTGAAATCCCGCGAAAACCTCGCAGGATTCGGCCCCTCCGATGCGGTGCAGCTCACTTCTTGGCCTGCTACTCGTCGCCGCCTGCCAGGGCAGCGGCGCGGTCGGCGATCGCTGCGGCGACTCGAGCGACTGCACGAGCGGGCTTCAATGCGTCGCGAGCGTGTGCATCCCGCACTGCCAGCGCGCGCCGGAGTGTGGCGACGGCTACGCCTGCACCAAGGGTGGGCTTTGCCAGCTCGCCACCGGCGAGGCCGGCGACGCGTGCACGAGCGAGACGCAGTGCGCCGCGGGCCTCGCGTGCGAGCTCGACAGCGACGTCCCCGACCCGGGCGGGCAGCTGAGCTGGAGCTGCGTGCCCGAGCTGCCCGGCCGCCCCGCCGGCGACGAGTGCGCGTTCGACAAGGACTGCCGCGAGGGCACGTGCGCGCTCGGCCACTGCGTGTCGCGCTGCACCGACACGGTCGACTGCGCCGCCGGCACGAGCTGCACCGACCTCCCGCGCGTCGAGGCGGGCGGCGCGATGTTCCAGGGCTGCCTGCTCGCCCACGGCACGCTGCAGTGGTCGCTGCCGATCGACGCGCCCGCGAAGACGCTGCTGCTGCCGAGCCCCGGCAGCGCGCGCCAGCTCGCGGTGACGTTCGCGGTCGACGACCCCGCCGAGCTGGTCGGCGCGTCGAACCTCGTGTCGCCGACCGGGACCACGCTGCTCGATCTCGACCTCCACGCGCCCGATCCGTACGCCGGGCTCGTGCGCCACCTGCCACAGCTCGCGCAGTCGGTGCTCGTGATCGCGTCGTCGCCGGCCTCGCCGCTCGAGACCGGCGCGTACTCGCTGTCCGTC
>JBLMXA010000727.1:0-4125 GCA_050257515.1 Acidobacteriota bacterium
ATCGAACCGCAGGTGCTCGCGCGCCTCGACGAGCTCCGCGATCGCGAGCTCGCCGCCGTGACACGTCAGGCACGGGCTCCGATCGTGCGGGTGCGGGTGGCACGCGGCGGTCACGCACGACGCCGGGCCCGGGACGTGCAGCGACACGCCGTCGTCGTGCGCCATCGCCGGGTGGCACGTCGTGCACGCGACGCCGGCGAGCACGTGCTTGCGGTGCGGGAACGGCTGCGGGCCCGTGCGCCGCAGCCCGAGGATGCCGGCGCACGCGGCGACGCACGCGAGGGCCGCGAACGACGCGTACTTCGTCACGCTCATCGGTGCCCCCACGTGTGGCCGAGCTCGAACAGCGCGTCGAGCCGGCGGCGATCCTCGGGCGACGCGCTCGCCTCGAGCGCGAACGCGCCGTGCCAGTCGCCGCGGTCCCAGCCGATCGCCGCGAGCGCCCACGGCCACACCGCGCCGCGGCCGCGCGCGTGATCGGGGATCACGAGCTCGAGCTCGCTCGACGCGGTGAGCTCGTGGCCGAGCGCGATCCGCGCGCTGCCGCGCGCGCCGGTCCACGCGTCGTCGGGCGAGCCGTCGCGGCGCAGCTCGCCCGACAGCGCGCTCGCGCCGCGATCGTCGAGCCGCAGCACGCCGCGCGCCGTCACCGCCGGCGCGTACCCCTGGTCGACGTAGCGCGCGGCCGCGTCGCCGATCACGTCGAGCCGCGGCGCCGCCTTCCACGTGACCACCATGCCGCCGCGCACGCTCGGCACGTCGCCGAGCACCGTGAACAGCGACGTCGCGGGCAGCAGGTGCGACGCCTCGCGGTAGGTCGCGTACAGCTCGCCGCGCAGCGCGTCGCTCGTGCGCCGGCTCGCGTTCGCCGTGATCTCGGCGATCCCGGGGTTCGCGAGATCGTAGGCCCCCTGGATCGCGAGGTCGTCGCGCTTGTCGAGCTCCGCGCCGCCGTCGAGCCCGAGCTCCTCGCTCGCGATCCGACCGTGATCGCGCTGCTCCATCACCGCGACGCCGACCGAGCCGTAGTCGCCGACGCGCCGCGCGACGCGCCCGCCCGCGGCCCAGTCCCACGTGCGGCCCGCGCCGGTGTCGGGGACGACCGGGATCCCGGCGTACGCCTCGACGTCGACGCGATACGGCAGCCGCAGGTGGCCCATCCCGCCGTCGATGTGCAGCGGGCGCAGCGCGCCGAGCATCGCGACGAAGCGGCCGAGCTGGGCGCGCGCGCGTCCGTCGGCGGTGCGCGTGCGCAGCGCGATCACGAGCACGTCGCCGGCGTGCTCGCCGGGCAGCGGGCTCGCCGCGGTCCACACGATCGCCTCTGCCGACGTGGTCGCCGATGCAGTCGCGTCGCTGTCGAGGACGAGCAGGCCCGCCGGCGACTGCGTCGTCGCCAGCACGTCGGCGCGCAACCGCAGCGGATCGGCAGCCGCGGGCGCCGCGACGAGCGCGAGCAGCGCCGCCGCGGGCCCCTTCACGGCGGTGCCCCCGACTTCCTCGACGTCAGGTCGCGAAACACGACGAACAGGAACGTCGCGAGCGCCGCGGTACCGAGCACCTGCGCGACCGACATCGCGACCATGATCGGGATCAGCGTCTGATCGAACAGCGACCACACCATCAGCGCGAGCGCGACGAGCGTCAGCACGCACGCGAAGCGCAGCCAGGTGTTCAAGGCACGCCTCCGACCTGCAGCGGGTGCTCGCCCTTGCTGAACGGATGCGCCGGCCCGTGGCAGCCCGCGCTCGCGCAGCTGACCTCGCCCGAGCGCACGCGATCGAGCAGGCTCGCGTGGTCCTTGACCGCGTTCCACCCCGGGTTCTCCGTCGAGTGGCACTCCATGCACGTCGCGTTCTGGAACGGCTTGCGGAGGTGGATCGCGGTGCGCGCGTCCGCGAGCGACATGTTCCGGTAGTGGAAGACGTACTCGTAGACATGGCGCATGCCGCCGATCTTCGTCGTGATCGTGCCGAACATCCCGTAGTCGGCGTGGCACACGTAGCAGTTGTCCTTGCCGAACATCGCGTTGCGCGCGTGGCGCGCGGCGAGCGACGTGCTCAACGGATCGACCGAGTCGAGCGTGTACGGCTTCATCACGTGACACGAGCCGCAGAACCGGCGCGTCTTCGTCGCCTCGAAGCCGACGTAGTTGCCGGTCATCGCCGCCGCGATCGGGAACACGCCGATGCCGAACAGCAGCATCACCTTCGTGAACCGCGTCAGCTTCGGCCGCACCCCGAGGTACCAGAGCACGACGAGCACCGCGAGCGCGGTGAACGCCAGCGAGCACAACAGCAGCGGATCAGAGAACCTCGACGACCCCATCGACGTGCTCTCGGGACTGAGGTGGATGACACGACACGCAATCGGCGCGCAGGTGATCGGGCGGCGGCGCGCCGTGGCAGCGATCGCAGACAAACCGCGGCGGCGTCTCGCCCCACCGCGGCTCGGGATCGGCGCCGCCGAAATACGGCGTCGCGTCACCGTGGCAGTAAACGTTCGTGCACGTCGCGCCGTCCCACGTCGCCGGGCCGCGCCGGCGCGCGCGCGCGTCGGTCGGCGTGAGGTTCGCGAGCGCGCCGAGCGTGACCTGCGCGGGCGGCGGCGTGTTCAGGATGTGGCCCGGCGCGTCCCAGCTCGCCGGCACGACGTGGCACTCGCCGCAGTCGAGCGCCGCGTGCGGCGCGTGGTTGCCCTTCGGCTCGTCGAGCGCGCCCGGCCCGTGGCACGTCACGCACGCGGTGGGGCCCTGCGCGTGACACGACAGGCACGTCGGCGCGGCGTTACCGCCGGCGAAGTCGGTGCCGTGGCAGCTCGCGCACAGGTTCAGGTCCCAGCCGTCGCGCGCGAGCTCCTTCGCGTGGAAATCGTCGCTCGCGGGATCGAGGATCCCCGGCGGATGGACGCGCGGCGTGCAGTCGGCGTCGCACAGCGGCAGCGCCGCGTGACGAGACTCCGAGCACGCGACGGCCGCGACGAGCATCGCCACGCCGGCCTTCACATCGCGCCGTGGAAGTTGGCGACGTCCCACGCCATCCCGGTGCCGTGGCAGGTCGCGCAGGCCTCCGCGCCGGCGGCGGTCGTGTTGACCATCGCGTGCGCGGCGGTCGCCGGCTGATCGTGGCAGCTCGTGCACACGCTCGCGGTTGGCCCGATCTTGATCGTCTGCGACGGCATGAAGAACGCCGGCTCGCAGTAGTTGTCGGGATCTGCGGCCGGGTCTTCGCTGCAGGTCATCTCCATCGCCGTGCTCGGCAGGTACATCGACGAATTCTGCAGAGGCACCGTCCAGTTCTTCCCGAGGTGGCACGCCTCGCAGTCGGTGCGCGGCCGCGGGTAGCGGGTCTTGCCGAAGTCGACCGGCGTGCCGGCGGGGTTCATCGCCGACGGCGGGGGGAAGCTGCCCAGCACGTACGGCTGGGACAGCTCGTCGCCCATGTGGATCTTGTGGATCATCACGCGCAGGTCGACGGAATTCGCGAGCACGGTCTGACCTTCGACGTGCGCGACGCGCGTGTCGTTGGTCTTGCTCGTGTTGTGGCAGAACACGCAGTAGTTGGGGTTCTTGCGCGTACCACCGTGCGCGTCGAGATCGAGGTGACACCCGTTGCAGGTCTCCTGCGCGACGATCACCCGGCGCGGCTGGGGCGCACGATCGGTGACCGCGAACGCCAGCGTCGGCGGCAGCGCCGCTGCGCGCGGATCCATCGCCGTCGGCTGGATGTAACCCTCGAGCCCGACCTCGTAGCTGCCGGTCGCGTCGGCGGGGATCGCGCACGCCTCGCTCGGATGCTCGGCATCGGTGCAGCCGGTCGCGGGCAGCGTGTACGAGAACACGCCGCGCGCCGCGTCGACCGCGGTCAGCGTGCCGACCGCGCCGCTGCCCTGGATCTTGGCCTGCCAGTAGCCGGCGATGTCGGTGGTCGGCCCGGCGAGCGTGACCGACAGGTTGTCGAGCGGCTGCGCGACGAGGTCGCGCGGTGCGCCGTTGACGCTCGCCTGGAACGTGATCGTCGGCACCTGACCGGGCGCGGTGTTCGTGATCGACTGCAGCACGAGCTCGACGTGGGGCAGGCTCGGCGAGAACGCGTCGCGGTAGTGCATCTGCGTGATCGGCGCGAC
>JBLMXA010000728.1:0-11160 GCA_050257515.1 Acidobacteriota bacterium
CTCGCGGCGCTGGCGGCTCTGGCCGTTCTCGGCGGCGTCTGGGCCTTTTCGGCGGCCACCGCGGCTCACCCGGGTGATTTCCCCGTCCGCCGCGGCACGCTCGAGCCGTCGATCCACGTCAGCGCGCGCCACACCCGGCCGTCGTGCTCGACCCACGCGCGATCCCCGCGCGCGCGGATCAAGCGCGGCGTGTCGAGCCCGCGCGCCGCGACGTGCGCGGTCACCGCGTCGAGATCGAGGTTGACCTCGGGCGCCCAGATCGAGTGCAGCCGCTGCAGCGCGGCGACCGGCTGCCCGGCGTCGCGCACCACGAACGTCTGGTTGATCAACCCTCCCGCGAGCGGCTCGATCTGCTCGGGGCGCCAGCCCCACGCGTCGGCGACCTCGCGGGGCGGTTCGCTCACGGATGGCCGTGCGGCGGCATCATGCCGTGCGGCGACGACTTGATCTCGAGCAGCTCGACGTCGAACACGAGCATGCCCTGCGGCTTGCCGGGCGCGCCCTTGTACGCGAGCTCCTCGGGGATCCAGAACCGCGTCTTGTCGCCGACCGACATCACCGGGATGCCGTCGGTCCAGCCGGCGATCACGCCCTGCAGGCTGAACTCGGCCGGCTCGTTGCGGACGACCGACGAGTCGAACATCTTGCCGTCGGTCGTCCAGCCCGTGTAGTGGACCTTCACGGTGTCGGTCGGCTTGGGGTGCGGGCCACCCTTGCCGGCCTTGAGCACCTTGTAGAACACGCCCTTCGGGGTCTTCTTCGCGTCGGCGGGCGGCTTGGCGACATCGGGCGGCGTCTGCGGCGGCTCGACGCCGGGCTCGATCGACAGGATCTCGGTCTCGTAGCAGAGCTGGCCCTGCGGCATGCCCGGCACGGGCTTGCCCTCCTTCTCCATCTTCTTCGCATCGACCCAGAACCGGACGCGCTCGCCCGACACCATGCTCTCGAGGATCTCGCCGAACGGCGCGGCCTGGCGGTACGGCGGCACCTTCGCCGCCTTCTTGCGGCCCATCTCCGTGGTGTCGAACATGCGGCCGTCGGCGTCCCACGCCGTGTAGTTGAACGTCACGTAGTCGTACGATTTCGGCTTGTCCTTGCCGGTGCCCGGGTGCACGACCACGTACTTGATGCCCGACTTGGTGGTCTCGGCGTTGTCGGGCGGCTTGGCGACGTCGGACGGGGTCTCCGGCGCCGGCTGGATGTCCACGAGCTCGATCTCGTAGACGTTGGTCTCGGGGTTCGCCGGCGGCTGGCCCTTGTAGCCGATCGACGGCGGCATCCAGAACACCGCGGTCTCGCCCTTCTTGACGAGCTGCAGGCCCTCGGTGAAGCCGGGCGCCGCGGTCGACAGGTTGATCGGCCACGGCGTGTTGCGCGCCTTCGTCGACACGAACGTCTCGCCGGTCGACTGGTGCCAACCGGTGTACAGCACCATCGCGGTGTCGTTGCGCTTGGGCGCGGCGCCGGCATCGTTGCCAGGAACTGTGACGGTTTTCTTGTAGACGAGCCCCGACGCGGTCTTCACGGCATCGGGCGGCGGCGTCTTGAGATCGAACGGCGGCTTGACCTGTTCGGTCCTCGCCCGCGCGATCCCGGCCTTGCCGGAACCGGTCGTTGTCGCCGTCTGATCGACGGTCTTCTGGTCGGTGCTGTCCTGAGCCTTCTGACAGCTCACCGACACGAGCGACGCAAGCAGTACGGCGAGACCTCGCATGACGCGGGGAACCTAGCCCGCTTCACGGGTTATTTCCAGCGTAGGCCTCCCGAGTAAGATTTCGGATGCCCCCGGCCTCCACGAGCACGTTGTCCTCGATACGGATGCCCCCGAACGGCCGCAGCTCGTCGATCGCCTTCCAGTCGACGAGCCGGGCCCGGCCGTCGTCGCGCAGCGGCGCGAGCAGCGCGTCGATGAAGTAGATGCCGGGCTCGATCGTGAACACCTGGCCGGCCTCGATCACCGAGGTGTTACGCAGGAACCGGTTCTCGGGGCGCGGCGGACGCGGCTTCATGCCGACATCGTGGGTGACGACGCCGAGCGAGTGCCCCAGGCCGTGCGGGAACAGCGCTCGAGTGATGCCGCGGTCGACGAGCTCGGCGGCGCTGGCCTTCGCGATGCCGACCTCGCGCAGCACGTCGGCGAGCAGCCGGTGCGAGTCGTCGTGCAGGTCCTCGTAGGGCAGCCCCGGCTTGATCCGGCGGCACACCTCCTGCTGCAGCCGCTCCATCGCGGCGAGCAGCTCGGCGAACCGCCTCGCGGCGGCGCCGTTGCCGCGCACGTAGCTGCGCGTGATGTCGCTGCCGTAGCCGTTGCAGCGCGCGCCCGCGTCGACGAGCAGCGACGTGTCGCCGGCGACCGGCTGCTTCTCGTACGCGACGTAGTGGAGCACCGCGGAGTGCGCGCCGAGCGCGACGATGCCCTTGTACGGCGCCGCCGGATCGTCCTGCTCGGACGCCGCGAGGTACGCGAGGTGGAGCTCCAGCTCGCTCGGCGTGCCGTCGCGGAAGCGCGCCTCGGTCTCGCGATGGCCGCGCACCGCGCGCCGCTCGGCCTCGGCGATACACTCGATCTCGTAGCCGGTCTTCTTCGTGCGGATCGCGTCGAGCGCGGCGATCAGCGGCGCCGGGTTGACCTCGCCGGGCGGCGCCGCGCCGGGATCGCGCGTGACCACGGCGACCTTGCCGCCCGGCAGCACGTCGCCGGCGTGGCCGGGCGCGACGGTGACCACGTCGAGCTCGTCCCAGAAGTGCTCGCTCTCCGGCGGCGCCTGGGTCTCCCAGAAGTCGTCGGTGACGGTGCGCACGAGCGTCGGCTTGCGGCCCGCGCGGACGACGATGTACGCGTCGGCCTCGGCGAGCGGGCACCAGTGCGTGAACGCCGGCGTCGGCGACAGCGGCCAGGACTGATCGTCGAACCGGTTCTTCGACTGCGGCGCGCCGCTGCACAGCACGAGCGCCTCGTACTGGTGCGCGACAAGTGCAGCCTCGGTCGCGCGCTGGAGGTGGCGGACGTGCTCGGGATAGGTGTCGAAGCTCACGCGCGCAGCGTAACGGATGGCAAGTGGAGTAGCCAGGCTCGCCCTGGCGTCAGCGCGCGGGCGAGCACATCCGCCCGCTTGGCGTGGCCTCGCGCTTGCTTCGCGTGCGCGCGACTTCATGCGTAGCCTCGCCTTGCTTATCCTGCTTACCGCCTGCGGTGCCAAGACCGGCGCGCAGGCTCCCGACGCCGGCGACGTCTTGCCGGACGCGCCGGCGTCCCACCCCGACGCCAAGCCGAGCCCCGACGCGCCGAGCTGCACGCTGGGGACGATCGACAACTGCAGCGCGTGCGGCGACAAGTGCGCGCAGGGCGACTACTGCGACGGCCACACCTGCCAGACGCCGACGTTCCCGACGTTCTGCGCGAACAACAACGTCACGATCATCTACGACGGCATCACCGCCGACGACAGCGCGGCCGACGTGATGGCCTCGACGATCACCGCGAACTGCCCGGCGACCGTGATGGTGCACTCGGGCAAGCAGACCGACCCGACGCTCGTCGATCAGACCACCGGCCAGCCGCTCGGCGGCAGCGGCGTAACGTACGTGCTCGGCGGCGGCCCGTTCCCGAACATGCCGCTCAAGTGGCTCGAGCGCACGCACGACATCACGAAGATCTACTTCGACGCGCCGGACGGCATCAACTACTACTGGCGCCAGCGCTCCGACAACAGCGCGGTCGCGATGATGCCCGGCAGCTCGTGCAGCGCGCACGCCGACCAGTTCATCACCGAGCTCGTCACCGATCCGATGAGCGGCACGCTGTCGCTGATCGGCTACGGCGCGTGCTCGGGCGGCCAGGGCACGCTCGCCGCCGCCTGGTACTACGCGAACGTGCTGCTGCCGCACAAGGCGCAGTACCCCGACAGCTGGTACGTGTTCTCGTGGCAGGACACGAACAACGACGGGATGCCTGGCACCGGCGACACGTTCACCGTGCTCGCGCACGGGCTGTAGGCCTCACTTCAGGAACGCCGTCGCCGGCGTGCGCTCGATCGCGAACGCGCGGCCGTCGACGAGCTCGCCGACGAGCAGGCGGATCGCCGGCACGGCGAGCGGGCCGCGCTTGACCGGTAGCGTGAAGCGGCGCGCGATCGCGCGGACGGCGTCGGCGTCGCCGGCGCGGAAGCCGCTGACGGTCGCGTCGCCGTGGAAGCTCGCGATCGCGGATGCGAGCTGCGCGCGCCGGGCCTGCGGCAGGCTGCCGTAGGCGACGAGCACCGGGCCGGCGAGCGCGGGCAGCCTCAGCACGACGGCGGTGCCCGGCGGCAGCTCGGTGCCCGCGGGCACGACCGCGGCGTCGACCTTGCCGAGGCCGACCGCGGCGAGCGCCGAGGCGGTGTCGGGCGCGGCCTCGATCTTCGCGAAGAAGTCGCGGCGCACCTCGCCGGCGAGCAGCACGTCGAGCACGAAGTCGGTCTCGCGCCCGCCGACCGACGGCACGAGCACGCGCTTGCCCTGGAGCGCGGGCAGCCGGTCGCCGCCACGGGCGACGAGCTGCCACCCGTGCGTCGTATCGCCGCCGCGGATCGCGGCGCCGAGCACCGTGTAGTTGCCACCGGCGACCGCGAGGTAGCTCGCATCGACGAGCGCGACCGCGACCTCGCCCTTCTTGACCGCGGCCGCGAAGTCCGCGGCGCGCGCGTACACCTTGCCGACCGCGGTACCGCCGAGCGCCTTGCCGACGTCCTCGCCGAGCCGGCTCGCGAGCTCGACGCGCGCCGCCGTCGACGGAAACGGCGCCGTCGGCGCGAACAGCCCCACGGTGATCGTGTCGGCGCGAGAGGTCGCAAAGAAGAAGCAGAGAAACAAACCGCCAAGGCGCCAAGCACGCCAAGCCGGAGCCAACACAAAGGATCGTCTTCTCCTGGCTCCTGCTTGGCGATCTTGGCGCCTTGGCGGTTTATTCATTCTTCTCTCCGTACACGCGTTCCTTCGATTCGATCCACTCGGTCAGCGGCGCGAACCGCACGCCGAGCTTGCGCGCGCGCTTCCACGCGTCGAGCGCGCGCTGCTGGTCGCCCGCCTTCTCGTACGCGAGCCCGAGGTTGACGAGCGCCTCGGGGACCTTCGTCGACAGCCGCTCGAGCTCGCGGATCGCCGCGTCGACCCGGCCGTCCGCGAGATCGAGCACGGCGAGGTCGTGCGCGATCTCGTCGCCGCCGACGCGCGCGTTGGCGGCGCGGGCGGTCGCGAGGAACGAGCGCGCGTGCGCGAGCTGGCCGGAGCGGTAGGCCTCCTGCGCGGCGTTGAGCGCGACGACGCGGATCGCGGTGCCGAGCAGCGTTTGCGCCGCGCCGGTCGACTTCGCGCCGAGCGCGGTCAGCGCCCTGAGCGCTCTCGCGGCTTGCCTGGGCGACAGGCCGGTGACGAACGCGGTGAGGATCGGCGCGGCCTGGGTGTCGGCCGGCGGCGGGAACGGGCAGCTCTGGCCGGTGACGCCGCGGAGCGCGGCGAGCGCCGCGGACACGTCGTTCGCGACGACGGCGGCGAGCGCGACGTCGCACTTGGTGGCCACCGAGGGGTCGCTCGCCTCCGCCGCGCGCAGCAGCTCGAACGCCTTGCTGCCGTTGCCGGCGCGCAGCTGCGCGAGGCCGGCGGCGTGGCGCGCGGCGGCGAGCGCCGCCTTGTGGCGCTGCGCGAGCGGACCGGTCTTCGCGGCGGCGGCGGTCTTCTCGAGCGCGGCGACCGCGAGCGCCGGATCGCCGCCGGCGAGCTCGGAGGCCGACCAGTCGAGCGCGATCTCCACCGCGTCGGCCTTGTCGCCCGCGAGCGCGCGTTCGTACAGCGGGCGCGCCGCGGCGACCTCACCGGCGAGCGCGTGCGCGCGCGCGGCGAGCATGATCGCGATCGGCGCGGCGTCGAGCTTGATCGCTCGCTCGAGCGGCGCGACCGCATCGGCGGGCTTGTTCGCGGCGAGCAGCGCGATGCCGAGATCGCGCGAGGCGGCGGCGCTGGGCTCGAGCTGCTCGGCGCGCGCGAGCACGGGGACCGCGCCCGCGGCGTCGTTCTTGCCGAGCTTGGCGACGCCGACCTCGACGAGGGCCTCGCCGAGCAGCTTGCGCGAGCGCGGCGTCGACTGGATCGCCTCGGCCTCGTCGAGCGTCTTGACCGCCGCGTCGAGCGCGCCCGCCTGCAGCTGCGCGGCGCCGAGCACGGTGTGGATCGCGGCGTCGGTCACCAGCTCGCCGGCGACCGGCGTCAACCGCGCGACCGCGGTCGTCGCGTCGCCGTGCGCGAGCAGCGCCTCGCCGAGCTCGAGCCACCAGTCGGGCTCGCTCGCGGGCGTGCCCGGCGCGCCCAGCTCGTCGAGCACCTTGACCGCCTCGTCGGCGTGGCCGCTCCGGCGCAGCACGTACGCGAGGCGCACGGTCCACCTGCGGTGCTGCGGCTCGAGCGAGCGCGCGGTCTCGAGCTCCTTGCGCGCGTCGGCGAGGTTGCCGCGCGCGGCGAGCGCCTCGCCGACGAGCGCGTGGCCGCCGCCGTTGTTCGCGGGGGTCAGATCGAGGTAGCGGCGACCGAGCGCGAGCGCCGCGGACGGATCGCCGAGCGCGAGCGCGCACTGGCCGTCGACGAGCCACACCTCGGGGTGCTCCCTCGCGACCGGCTCGAGCTCCTTGAGCCGCGCGCGCGCCTGCCGGCAGTCGATCGCGGCGGTCGCCCACGCGATGCCGAGCCTCGCGCGCAGATCGGGGCGTGCGGCCTCGACCGCGCGGAACAGCTCGAGCGCCTTTTTCGGCTGGCGATCGCGCAGGTACGCGTCGGCGAGCTCGATGCGGTGCCGCGCGTCCTCGCGCGCGAGCTCCGCTGGGCGGTGCCCGAAGTACGCCTCGTACGCGGTGATCGCGTCGGGCCATTTGCCCGCCGCGTACCAGTGATGGCCGAGCAGCACCTGCGCGTCGTAGCGCGCCGGCTCCTTCGCGACGACGCGCTCGAGCAGCGGCACGCCGCTCGCCGCGTCACCGGCGAGCACGAGCTGGCTGCCGAGCGCGACCAGCACCTCCGGATCGTCGGGCGCGATCGCGCGCGCGCGCTCCATCACCGCGACGCCGTCCTTGTACTGCTTGCGCGCCGCGAACACCGCCGAGCGCAGCACGTACGCCTCGACGCGGCGCGGGTTGAGCGCGATCGCCTGATCGAGCGCCTTCGCGGCGTCGTCGAGGTGGTTGGACCTGAGCGCGGCGCGGCCTTCCTCGACGAGCGCGACGCTCTCGTCCTCGGCCTGGTTCGGCCGCTGCGCGTGCGCGGTCCCGAGCCCGAGCACGAGCACGAGGACGAGTCGGTTAATAGCTGTAGCCGACCTTCGCATAGATCTCTCTGCCCTCGCCGGGCACGTAGGGGACGAGCGTCGTCGTCATCGTCGTCGGATCGGTGCGATCGAAGTCGCCGGGCGCCGGCACCAGATCGCGCGTGCCGAGCAGGTTGCGCACGCCGACCGTGAGGTCGTAACCGTGGAGGTTCGGCACGAACACGGTCCAGTTCCAGCCGAGCCACGCCGGCGAGCTCGCGCTCGCGACCGGGTTGCCGTTCGTGTCGGTGTCAGGTCGCGTCGCCCGCTCGCCGATGTAGACGAGCTCCGTCGACACGTGCGCGCGATTCCACAGCTTCGGCGTCGAGATGCCGAGCGAGCCGGTCAGCGCCGGTGCGTTCGGCACGTGGCCGAACTCGAGCGCGGTCGAATTCGGATCGCCTGCCGTGAACGCGCCGCACTGCGCGCAGCCGACGTTCGAGTACGTGCCGCCGGCAAACCCGTACCATCCGCTCGCGGTGCGGTAGCTGCCCTCCGCCTCGAGGCCCTCGGTGACGTAGCGGCCGACGTTCTGGAACTGGAGCAAGCCGGTCATCGGATCGGTTTGCTGCTCGGCGACGCCGCGCGCGTCCCAGTAGAACGCGCTCGCGCGCGCCAGCATGCCCGGCACCGGCTTGGCCCACACCACGCTCTCGAGCGAGCGGATCGTCTCGGCGTGCAGGCCGACCGGCTGCTCGAAGCTGACGCCATCGTAGAAGAACGCCTCGTACGCGCTCGGGTTGCGGAAGCCCTCCGCGTAGAGGAGCTTGACGCCGTAGCGGTCCTGGTT
This sequence comes from Acidobacteriota bacterium, assembly GCA_050257515.1. Taxonomy (GTDB): domain Bacteria; phylum Myxococcota_A; class Polyangia; order Haliangiales; family Haliangiaceae; genus JABFXX01. The sequence goes on from JBLMXA010000728.1 coordinate 8,118, forward strand.
CGCGAGGAACAGCGCCGCGCGCGGCGACAGGTGCGTGTCGATCACCGAGTTGCGGTCGTAGCGCACGCCGGCGGTGAAGCCGAGCCATGACGTCGGCTGGCCGTCGAGCTCGGAGTACACGCCCTCGATGTTGAAGTCCTTCGGCACGACGGTGTCGACCATCGGATCCGGCTGCGACGAGCCCGCCATCTCCTGGTACGAGTGGCTCTGCGTCTGATAGAAGGTCGCCTCGCTGCCGGCGGTGATGCCGAGCTTCTGCGGCACGAGCTCGTAGCGCCCGCGCAGCTCGCCGCCGTAGACCTTCGCGTCGCCGTAGTCGTCCCACGGCGGCGCGCCCATCTGCGGGTAGTGGTCGTAGTACTCGTACATGTTCGCGTAGCCGCGCACCGCGACGGTGAGCCGCTTGCTCAGCTCGTGCGTGTGCCCGCCCTCGACGAGCAGCTGGGTGTCGTACTGGCTGTACGGCGAGCCGGCGGCGAGATCGGTGTTGTACGGCCCGAACGGCACGTCGCGGCGGTTCCGGTACGCGCGCACCTGCGCGAAGCTGCCCTGGTAGCTGCCGACGAGCGACACCGCGTACTGGTTGCCGCCGTCGCCGCCGAGGTTCGTGCCGACGTTGTCGACGTTCGTCGTGTCACCGAACCGGTTCATCACCTGCACGGTGCCGCGGATCTGCTCGTGCACGCCGCCGCTCGCGAAGCCCGCGCTCGTCACGACGCCGTTGACCGAGTTGACGCCCACCCTGCCCCACGCGCGCGGCGTCTCGGCCGCGCCGCGCGTGACGATGTTGATGATGCCGAAGAACGCGTTCGCGCCGTACAGCGACGACACCGGGCCGCGGATCACCTCGATGCGCGCGACGTCGTCGATCGACACGAACGAGTCGAACCCGACGCCCGCGAAGCTGCCCCAGCCCTCGTTAACGGTGGCGCCGTCGACGAGCACGAGGATGCGCGTGTTGAAGTCGCCGAGCACGTTCATGCCGCGGATCCCGACCGACTGCACGAGCCGGTCGTCCTCGAGGTACAAGCCGGCGACCGCCGCGACCGCCTCGCCGACGGTGCGGTAGCCGAATCGCCGGATGCGATCGCCCGACACGACGGTGACCGCCGACGCGACGTTGCCGAGGCTCTGCTCGCGCTTCGCGGCGCCGACGACGACGTCCTCCGACGCCTCCGACGCGGCGAGCACGACCGCCGACGACGACGTCTCGTCCTCGGCGGCCGGCAGCGGCGGCAGGTCGGCGACGTCGACCGAGGCCGCCGGCGGCTCGGCGCGCGCCGTCGCCGCGGCGAACAAGAAGCAGAAGAAGATGGAACCGCCAAGACGCCGAGTCCGCCAAGCCAGAGCCAGCAAGAGTGGATTCGATCCCCGATCTCTTCGTCTTCTGGCTCTGGCTTGGCGCCCTTGGCGCCTTGGCGGTTTACCCATTCTTCGTCTCAAGCCGCGCCTCGCCCGATCCCGGAGCTCGACGATCGCGCCGCCGGATCGAACTGGCACAGCACGAACGTGATGTCGTCGTCGGCCTGCGTGCCCTCGGCGTGGCGCTCGTTCGCGGCGAGCACCTTGTCGCGCAGCGCGACGAGCGCGTGGTCGTCGGGCAGCGCCTCGCCGGTGAGCAGCGAGCGCAGCCGGCGATCGCCGAACAGCTTGCCCTGGCGGTTCGCGCGCTCGACGAGGCCGTCGGTGAAGCACACGAACAGATCGCCCGCACGCAGCTGCAGCGAGCCGCGCCGGATCTCGATCGCGATGTGGCGATCGCCGAGCGGGTTGCCGCTCGCCGCGATGATGCTCGCCTGCTCGAGCACGCGCGTGTGGCCGAGCCTCATCACGTACGGGAAGTTCTGCCCGGCGTTCGCGTAGTGGAGCTGGCCGCGCTCGGAGTCGAACACCGCCGCGAACGCGGTCATCAGCACGTTGTGATCGCCGATCATCTTGATCGCCTCGTCGATCGCGCGCAGCACCTGCTCGGGCGTCAGCAGCCTCTCGTCGACGGCGGCGAGCGCCTCGACCGCACCGCGCGCGGTCGCCGCGATCATCGCCGAGTGGATGCCGTGGCCGGTCGCGTCGCCGATCACGAGCAGCATGCGGCCGCCCGGCAGCTTGCGATACATCCACCAGTCGCCGCCGCACTGCGACGCCGGCATGCACGAGCCGACGACCTTGAACGCGGCGTGGTGATCGAGCGACGCCGGCGGCAGCATCGCCTGCTGGACGTCGCGCGCGAGCTCCATCTCCTTCTCGAGCGAGACCTTCTGCGCCTGCGCCGCGAGCAGCTGGACCATCGCGTCGGACATGAAGTTGAACGTGCGCGCGAGCACGCCGAGCTCGTCGCGGCGGTCCTCGGGGACGCGGCTCTGCAGGTCGCCTGCGGCGATCTTCTCGGCCTGGCGGGTCAGCACGTTCACCGGGCGCGCGAGGCTGACGCCCTGGACCGCCGCGGCGAGCACGCCGATGCCGAGCACCGCGAGCGCGATCAGCCACATCCGCTGCCGCGACGCGGCGGCGCGATCCTCCGACGCGGCGAGCGTCTTCGCGAGCTCGGCCTCGAGCCCGGCGGTCGTCACGCCGATGCGCAGCGCGCCGATCGTGCGATCGCCGAGCGCGATCGGCGCGCCGTACACCCCCGGCGCCTTGTCGAGCCCCGCGAGCTGCTCGGCTTTCGGCGCGTTGCCGGCGGTCGCGACGATCGTGTTCGACGCGTCGGTGACGATCAGCCACTGGATGCGAGCGTCGCCGCTCGCGTGGTCCTCGCGCATCGCCTGGTCGAGCGTCGGCGAGACGTCGCTGTACATGTTGTTCGCGAGCGGGTTCGCGACCGCGTTCGCGACCGCCCTGACGACCAGCTCGCTCTCGCGCGCGATCGCCTTCTCGCCCTCGCTGCGGCGCGCCTCGATCTGGCGCTGCGTGAGATCGCGCATCGTGCGCTGGCTGAACCACGTCGCGGCTCCGATCGCGACCGCGACGACGACCGACGTCGTCACGATCAGCTTGGCCGAGATGGGAAGCCCAGCCCGCCGTGTGGAACCCCTCACGGTATCGG
>JBLMXA010000729.1:0-2720 GCA_050257515.1 Acidobacteriota bacterium
TCGGCAACAGCGGCCGTGCTGCCCGTCCAGTGACAACGCAGGGTATGGCTGGCGCCCACGCCGCGCCAGTCCGGCGAAGTTTCGCGACAGACCGGCATGACGTGCGAACAACGGTCGGCAAAGCGGCAGCCGGCCGGCATCGCGGCCAGCGACGGCACCTGGCCGGGAATCGTCGTCAGTGCCATGCCACGCCGCGAGACTTCCGGCAGGGCCGCGAACAGCGCCTGCGTGTAGGGGTGCTGCGGACGGGTGAAGAATTCCTCGCGGTCGGCGACCTCCACCAGTTCGCCGGCGTACATGACACAGATGCGGTGTGCCATTTTGGCGACGACGCCGAGATCGTGGGTGATCAGGATCATCGCCATGTGCCGGCGCTGCTGCTCGCGGGCCAGCAGGTCGAGGATCTGCGCCTGCACCGTGACGTCGAGCGCCGTCGTCGGCTCGTCGGCGATCAGCAGGTCCGGCTTGCACGCGAGCGCCAACGCGATCATCACGCGCTGGCGCATGCCGCCCGACAGCTGGTGCGGGTAGGCATCGACGCGCTCGTCGGGCGACGGGATGCCGACGAGCCGGAACATCTCGATCGCGACGTTCCGCGCCTCGGCCTTCGACTTGTGCTGGTGCAGGCGCACGGCCTCGCCGACCTGGTCGCCGACCGTGAACACCGGGTTCAGCGACGTCATCGGCTCCTGGAAGATCATCGCGATGCGATCGCCGCGGATCGCGCGCATCTGCTCGGGCGCGAGCTTCAGCAGGTCCTTGCCCGCGTAGCGGATCTCGCCGCCGGCGATCCGTCCCGGCGGCGACGCGACGAGCCGCATGATCGACAGCGCGGTCACCGACTTGCCGCTGCCGGATTCTCCGACCAGCCCGAGCGTGCCGCGCGGCGGGATCGCGAACGACACGCCGTCGACCGCGCGCACCGTGCCTTGCTCGGTGCGGAACTCGGTCACGAGGTCGGTGACCTCGAGCAGGCTCGTCACGCCGCCAATCTACCGCAGGAACCCGCGCAAGCGCAGCGAGCTCAGCAGCACGCTCACGCTCGACAGCGACATCGCCGCGCTCGCGAGCACCGGCGACAGCAGGCCCGCCGCCGCGACCGGGATGCACACGAGGTTGTAGGCGAACGCGGCGGCGAGGTTGCGGCGGATCGTGCGCATCGTCGCACGCGCGAGCCCGAGCGCGGTCGGCAGCGCCGCGATCCCGCCGCGCAGCAGCGTGACGTCGGCCGCCGCCGCGGCGACGTCCGCGCCCGAGCCGAGCGCGACGCCGAGATCGGCCGCCGCGAGCGCCGGCGCGTCGTTGATGCCGTCGCCGACCATCGCGACCCGGCGGCCACCCTGCTTCTCGGCCTCGACGATCGCCGCCTTGCCGGTCGGCCTGACCTCCGCGTGCACGCGCTCGATCCCGAGCTCGCCCGCGACCGCGCGCGCCGCGGCCTCGCGGTCGCCCGTGATCATCACCGGCTCGACGCCGAGCTCGCGGAGCTTGCCGAGCACGGCCTTCGCATCCTCGTGCGGCGGATCGGCGACGTACACCGCCCCGCCGACGACGCCGTCGATCGACACGAAGGACTCGGAAGAGATCGGCCGCCAAGACGCCGAGGCCGCCGAGACAGACGCCAAGCGATCTGTTTCGAAGATCGCCTTGGCGTCTGTCGTGGCGTGCATGGCGTCTTGGCGGCCAAGCTGTTCCGCAAACTCGCGGGTCCCGACGCGCACGTCGTGGCCGTCGACGCGTGCCGCGATGCCGCCGCCGGGCTCGATGCGGGCCCTCTCGGCCGGCGAGAGCGCGAGGCCGCGGGCGCGCGCGCCGTCGACGATCGCGCGCGCGATCGGGTGCTCGCTCGCCTGCTCGGCGGAGGCCGCGAGGCGCAGCGCGTCGTCGGCGCCCTCGAAGTGCACGAGCACCGGCTTGCCCGCGGTCAGCGTGCCGGTCTTGTCGAGGCAGACGACGTCGACGTGGCTCGCGGTCTCGAGCGCGCCGCCGCCCTGGAACAGCACGCCGAGCTGCGCGCCGCGCGCGGTGCCGACCGCGACCGCCGCGGGCGTCGCGAGGCCGAGCGCGCACGGGCACGCGATCACGAGCACCGCGATCGTCCGCGCGAGCGCCTCCGAGAAGCTCGCACCCGCGATCATCCACGCGGCACCGGTGGCGAGCGCGATCGCGAGCACCGCGGGCACGAAGTACGCCGAGACGCGATCGGCGAGCCGCGCGATCGGCGCCTTGCTACCCTGCGCGTCCTCGACGGCGCGCGCGATCCGCGCGAGCGCGGTGTCGCCGCCGGCGCGCGCGACGCGCACGCGCAGCGCGCCGTGATGGTTCAGCGTGCCGGCGTACACCGGCGAGCCCTCGGTCTTGTCGACCGGCAGGCTCTCGCCGGTCAGCATCGACTCGTCGAGCGCCGATTCGCCCTCGACGATCGTGCCGTCGGCGGCGAGCCGCTCGCCCGGCCGCACGCCGATCACGTCGCCCGCCTGCAGCGCCGCGGCCTCGACCTCGCGCTCGCCGCCGTCCGCGACGACGCGCGCGCGCGCCGGCGCGAGCGACATCAGGCCGCGCACCGCCTCGCCGATCCGCGCGCGGGCACGCGACTCGAGCAGCTTGCCGATCATCACGAACGCGACGATCGCGGCGCCGGCCTCGAAGTAGATCTCCGGCATGTGGCCGCGCGGCCCCGCGAGCCAGCGCGCCGCGACGATCGTCGACGACAGCCACGC
>JBLMXA010000730.1:0-8287 GCA_050257515.1 Acidobacteriota bacterium
CTCGGCGGCGCTCACGAACACGTGCTTGTCCTGCCACGAGCTGGCAGAACTGATCGCGAGGCGACCGCGTGCCGTTCACGTTCGGGAAGCGCCGCCTGGGACGTCGAAGGATTCGGACGGGACGAAATAGTCGCCCGCGTGTCGCGTCAGCCCTCGATGTCGTAGTCCTTGAGCTTCTTGTAGAGGGTCGAGCGGTCGATCTCGAGGATCGCGGCGGCCTGGGCCTTGTTGCCGCCGGTGGCGGCGAGGGCGGCGAGGATGCCTTCCTTCTCGAGCTCGCGCAGCGAGCGGGCGGCGGCCGGAGCCGCGGCCGCCGCCGGAGCCGGAGCGGGAGGCGGAGCCGGGGCCGGCGGCAGATCGATCATCACCGCGGGCATCGCGGACGAGATCGACGAGCCGAGCGGGGGCGTGGGGCGCGCGGGGCGCGCGCGCGGCGGCTGCGCCTGCGCGAGCACCTGCGGCGGCAGGTCGGCGGCCTGGATCTGGTCGCGCTCGCCGAGCACGATCGCGCGCTCGATCGCGTTGCGCAGCTCGCGGACGTTGCCCGGCCACGAGTAGCGCGTCATCGCGGCGAGCGCATCGGGCGCGAAGCCGGTGATGCGGCGCGCGGCCTGCTGGCGGAAGCGCGCGAGGAAGTGATCGGCGAGCAGCGGCACGTCGTCGAGGCGCTCGCGCAGCGGCGGCACGACGATCGCGATCACGCTGAGCCGGTAGTACAGGTCCTCGCGGAACGTGCCGCGGCGGACCATCTCGGCGAGATCGCGGTTCGTCGCCGCGACGACGCGGACGTCGACCTCGATCGCCTTCTGGCCGCCGACGCGCTCGAACCGGCGCTCCTCGAGCACGCGCAGGAACTTCGTCTGCAGCCCGAGCGGCAGCTCGCCGACCTCGTCGAGGAACAGCGTGCCGCGATCGGCCATCTCGAACCGGCCCGCCTTCTTCTCGGTCGCGCCGGTGAACGCGCCCTTCTCGTGGCCGAACAGCTCGCTCTCGATCAGCGACTCGGTGAGCGCCGCGCAGTTGACCGCGACGCACGGGCCCTTCGCGCGGCGGCTCGCGCGATGGATCGCGCGCGCGACCATCTCCTTGCCCGAGCCGGACTCGCCGCCGAGCAGGATCGTCGCGTCGCTCGGGCCGACGCGCGCGACGAAGTCGATCACGCGCTGCGCGGCGGCCGACCGGCCGACGAAGTCGCCGTCGGCGAGGCGCTCCTCGAGCGCGTCGGCGCGACGCGACAGCTGGTCGCGGGCCTCGGCGCCGACCCACGCCGCGCCGGTCAGGTGCGCGACGCAGCCCGCGGCGAGCGCGTCGGTGTCGTCGTAGAGCGTGCCGCGGCGATCGAGCCACAGCACGGCGACGACCTCGTCGGCGCCGTGGATCGGCGCCGCGATCAAGGCGCGGCCGCTCGCCTCGGCGGTGACGACCTGACGGTGGCCGACGATCTTCTCGATCAGATCCTGCGGCACCTGCAGCTGCGCCTGCTCGCCGGGGGCAAGCGCCGCCGCGATCGGCGTCGGCCGGCGGCTCGCGGTGAGCACGAACACCCGCTGCGCCTCGAGCGCGACGCGCGCGGCATCGCACGCGGCGCGACACGCGGCGTCGCGGCCGGCGGCGGCCTCGGCGCGCAGCCGATCGCCGAGCTGCGCGAGCGCGGCGAGGTGGCGGCGCGCGCGGTCGTCGCGGCCGGTCAGCGCGTAGAGCTGCGCGCTCGACACCTCCATCGTGACGTGGCTCGACACCTTCGTGACCGCGACGCCGTCGACCGGCAGGTAGACGAGCTTGGTCGCGCCGAGCACGAGCTCGTCACCGGCCTCGAGCCGGTGCTGCGCGGCCTCGTTGCCGTTGATCAGCACGCGCTTGCCGGGCTCGGCGATGAACGCGAGCGCGCCGTCGCGCAGCTCGACCAGGCCGTGGTTGCGCGACACCGTCGGATCGGTGAGCTGGACCAGGCTCGCCTCGTCGCGGCCGACCTTGCCGCCGCGCAGCGGCAGCTCGAACTCGCGGCCCGCATCGGGACCCTCGATGACGACGAGGCGCGCCAGCGACATGCCCGCATCATATTGTAGATTCGCGCCATGCATCGGTTGGCGATCGCGCTAGTGCTCGTGGCGGCGTGCAGCGGCAAGGCAAAGCAGGCTCCGACGACCGCCGGGTCGGGCAGCCAGGCGATCTACGCGAAGAAGACGCTGCTGTCGTGGGGCATCGAGCCCAGCGGCAGCGCCGCCGACGTGTTCCTGCAGCTCACGGACGAGACCGGCAAGCAGACGAGCTACCCGCTCGGCACCTACCAGGGCGAGTGCAAGATCGTGACGCCGGCGCCCGAGATGAAGGCGGTCGGCGCGGTGCAGTGCATGACCGGCGGCACCGGCGTCGAGCTCGACGCGGTCGTCGATGGCGAGCACGTGATCGTGCTCAAGGGCAAGGTCGACGTCGGCGTCGCGCCCGATCCGATGGCGCGCGAGGAGGTGACGCGCGTCGCCGCGCCGCCGGGCTCGGCCGTGGTCCTCCAGTGACCGAGCGCCTGCCGCCGATCGTCGAGCGCTCGCTCGCGGCACGCGCCGGCGACGCGGTGCTGATGGCGATAGTCATCGTGCCGCCGATCGCGCTCGGCGCGCTCGTGCTCGTCGCGCTGGGCAGCCTCACCAAGACGACCACGTGGCTCGCCGCCGGCGGAACGACGATCGCGGGCTGGGCCGTGCTCGGCACGATCCTGCTCGCGATCGACGCCGCGCGCGCGACCAGCGAGCTCGCGCGGCTCGCCAGGCTGCCATTCGCGTTCGAGCGCGATGGCTACGTGAGGAGCCTCGACCACGAGGGCGATCGCCACCGCCTGCGCGCGACGATCGCGTTCGCGGCGCACGTCGATCACGTCGAGCTCGAGGCGGCGTGCAAGGGCATCGGCGCGGTGAGCTGGACCGACGACACGACCGCCGAGCTCGCGAGCGAGCCGCTCGCGACGGTCGAGCGCGGCCGCGCGCCGATCTACAACAACGGCCCGGTGCATCGGCGATTGCGCGCGCTCGTCGCCCGGCTCGCGGCACGTCAGGTGACGTCGCTGTCGGCGCGCTGCGAGCCGGCCTAGCCGCCCCAGCGGTGAACGAAGCCCGCCGCGCCGTACAGGTAGTGCGTCTCGGTGAGATCGCCGACGCCGAGATGTGCGTAGAGATCCCACGCGTGCAGGGTCTGCACGAGCTCGACGTAGGCATCGCCGCTCGCGCGCGGATCGACGAGCAGGCTCGACGAGTGCGCGACCGGGAACGACGCGCTGCCGCCGAGATCGACCGAGAGGCGAGGCGTCAGCTGCACCTGCGCCGAGGTCGCGATCGAGGTCGCGACGATCGTGCCGGCGCTCGCCCTTGCCATCGCGGGGGTCAGCGACTCCTGCGTCACGTTCATGCTGACGCGCTCGTACAGCGCGAGCACGTGAGGGACGACGCGCGCCTTGTGTACGTAATTGAAGAACTCGCCGTATCCGTACTTCAGATACGTCTGCGGGACGTAGTCCGTGAACCCGCCACCGATCGAGTCATCGCAGCCGAGCAGGATCCCGGCGCCGATGTCCGCGGTGATACCGACGGTCCGCAACGACACCTCGACCGGGCCGAACGAGTGGGTGACGTCGAGATCGAGCTGGTTGTCGTAGCGGATGCCGTTCGTCGTGTAGCGCTCGCCGTCCTCGGAGATGTCGAGTGCCGTCATGCCCGCGTACATGACGAGCGGCCGGTCGACGTAGGTCTCGGGATAGCGATCCGCACGCGCGACGCCTGCCGCGCACGCGATCACCCCGACGACCCAACGCATGCGGCGATACTAGCGCCGGGCGTAGTCGGTGAGGCCGGTGCGGTGGCGTTCGAGGATGAAGAAGTTGGTGTGGAGGCGCAGCGGGCCGAGCGCGAAGTACGCCTTGCCGAGGAACAGATCGTCGCCGAGCTGGACGACGTAGTCGCGCAGGCCGCTCGTCGGATCGAAGCGCTTGTTGCCGCCCTTGCCGTAGTCGAGCAGCACGGCGTGCAGGTAGAGGTTGTCGCGCGCGGTCGCGTCGACCGGTGCCACCTCGTAGAAGCCGAAGCGCTTCGGCGCGACGTGCCAGCGACCGTCGAGCACGTTCTGCGCGACCGGCGAGTTGTAGCCCATCACGCGGCCGTCCTCGCCACGGAAGAAGCCCTTCAGGAACTTCTTGATGCCGAGCAGGCGCGGGGCGTGGCGCATCCTCATCATCTGCGTGTTGATGCCGCGGAACTCCCAGCCGACGAGCGCGTCGGCGTCGGGCGTGCCGCCGTTGACGAACGTCTTCTCGAGCTCCTTCCAGCTCGCGCGCTCGAGGCGGAGCGCGTCGGCGGTCGGGAACGGCGACGGGGCGCGGGGTGGCTCCGGCTTGGTTGACAAAGGAGAAAGCGTCCCCAGAGAAGTGGCGGCGATCATTGGAATCTCCTGGCGTTGTCGATGACGAAGCCGGCCGCGCGCGTCGCGAGCGCCATGATCGTCTCCATCGGGTTGACGCGGACGGGCGTCGGGAACAGCGAGGCATCGGCGACCACGAGGCGATCGACGTCGTGCACGAACCCGTGCTCGTCGGTGACCGACGCGGTCCGGTCGGTCCCCATGGCCGCCGTGCCCATCATGTGAACGGTGACGACCTCCCAGCCGCGCGGCGGGATCGGCTCGGCAAGCACGCGGCGCGCCTCGTCGGCGCTCGCGAGCTCCTTCGCCCCCGTGTCATGGCCGAAAGGCAGCAGCACGCGTCTGGCGCCGGCCGCGAACAGCAGCTCGGACAGCAGCACGAGCCCGCGCTGCATGTTCGCCGCGTCGTGCTCGGACAGCTGGTAGAACGCCTGCGGGCGGCCGTTGATCGTGCGCACGCGGCCGGTCGTCGTGTCCTCGCACAGCAGGCCGGCGACGAGCATGTGGTTGTACTGCTGCATCAGCTCGCCGAGCTGCTTGCCGCGGTGCGGGAAGCTCATCGCGAGCACGCTCGGCGGGATGTTGACGGCGGCGAAGCAGCCGAGGCCCTGCTCGGCGAACTCGCGGACCTGGAACGCCTGGTGCGCGCCCTTCCAGCCGGTGACGTCCTCGTCGAAGATCGCGACGACCTTGACGTTCGGGTGCAGGCTGAGGTTTTGCCCGAGCGTGCCCGAGCGCGTCTTGACGCCCGAGCGCGCGAGCAAGGCCGGCGTGTGGATCGCGCCGCACGCGGCGACGACGAGCTTGCCGCGCACGACCACGTGATGGCCGTTCGCGGTCGTGCCGACGACTCCGGTCGCGCGCTTGCCGTGGAACGTGATGCGATCGACGCGGACGTCGGCGTAGACGCGCGCGCCGAAGTGGAGCGCGCGCGGGATGTAGCTGACGAGCGTGCTCTGCTTCGCGCCGGTCGGGCAGCCGAACGGGCAGCGGTTCGCGCCGACGCAGTGGACCTGGTTGCGCAGGTTGCCGACGATCTTCCAGCCCTTCGCGTCGGCGCCCTTCTTGAGCAGCCAGTTGTCCTTGCCGATCGCGTCGTGATCCATCGGCGCGACGTGGATGCGCTTCTCGACGCGCTCGAAGTACGGCTCGAGCGCGGCCGGCGTGATGCCGGGGATCCGCCAGCGGGCGAGGATCTCCTCGGGCGTGCGCCACGACATGCCGCCGTTGATCACGGTCGAGCCGCCGACCGCGCGGCCCTCCTGGAACAGGATCGGCGGGTTGCCGATCGCCATCGTCGCGCCGCCGTCGCGGTAGAGCTGGCGCACCATCGCCGAGGTGTCGGCGGTGAAGTCGCGCGTCTGGTAGTAGCTGCCCTCCTCGAGCACGACGACGTCGAAGCCCGCCTCCGCGAGCTCGGCGGCGATCGGCGAGCCGCCGGCGCCCGAGCCGACGATGACGACGTCGCAGTCGAGCACCGCGTCGCCGTGGTAGTCCTGCCGCGTGTGGACGCCGCGCGGGCGCGCGGGCGCTTCGTGCAAGGCCACCATCACGCCACCTCCTTCTTGCGGCGGGGGCGCAGCGGATCCGGCGCGAGGATGCGCGCCTCCTGCGCGCGCACGTCATCGGCGTAGACGCGCAGCCGCTTGACGCGCATCTGCTCCACCCACGCCGCGGGGCGATAGCCGATCGCCTCCGCCATCGCCGGCTGCTCGTAGCACGACAGGCTCATCAGCTGGTTCACCGCGCGCGCGAGCTGCACGTGCATCGGCGTGACGCCGTGCACCCATGACTGGTAGTAGCGCTCGGCCCGCTCCCCGGTGAGCCGGTGCGCGAGCCTTCCGTACCGCAGCAGCGCGCCGACGTCGTACGCCGCGAGGCCGACGCCGAACATCTTCTGGACGAGCATCGGCGAGGCGCCGATCGTGAGCGCCATGTGATCGACGATCGCGTCGGCGATCGCCACCGCCTCGGGCGGGCAGATCACCGGCACGAGCGAGCGCAGCACGCGGCGAGTGGTGGCGGAGTGCCGGTAGTTGTGGTCGTCGCTCATCCGAACGCCTTCAGCGCCTGCTCGAGGCGCGCGTCGTGGCGGGTCAGGTAGTCGCTCATGATCTGACACGCGCCGTCGGTATCGCCCGCCTCGAGCGCGTCGAAAAATTTCGAGTGCACGAGGACGTAGTCGTCGGGCGGCTTGACCGCGAACGACACCACGCTGGCGGCGTCGTTCCACAGCTTCGAGATCCGGTTCAGCAGCCACAGCCCGGGCGTGAACTTGGCCGCCTCCGCGATCGCGCGCATGACCTCGAAGTCCTCGCGGGCGTAGGCCGGGGTGTCGCGCAGGGACCACGCGCGGGCCATGGCCGCGCGCGCGTGCACGGTGCCGCCCCGGGGGATCCGCGACGTCGTCATCCGGATGACCTCGAGCACGATCGCGCGCCGCACGCCGAGCATGTCGATGACGGTGCGCGCGATCGACGGCTGGCCGGCGTCGGGCTTGCCGTACTTGAGGTAGGCCGCCATCACCTCGATCGACCAGTCGCGGTACGGTCGGACGACCACGCCGGAGCCGCGCCGCGGCTCGACGAGGTTCCACTCGCCGAGCCGGCGCAGCGCCTCGCGCAAGGTCGGCCGCGACGCGCCAAGCTGGCGCGACAGCTCGCGCTCGGCGGGGAGCCGCGAGCCGGCGGCATGGGTTCCGGACACGATGTCGGCGAGCAGGCGCTCGAACACCTGGTCGATCGCGGTCGGGGCGGTGGGGTCGGGTTTCGGTAGCGGCATGGATGCGCCTCCGGCGCGGTCTGTGACCAACCGCCGCGCTTTCCGCGCGGACGGGAGACTCGCTTCGCTCGTGGTCAGGCCAATTGGTAAGACCAATCTGAGAAGCTGTCAACCGAAAAAGCTGCCGCCCGATTTTGCGCCGAAATCCCCGCCATTACGGGCAGGTCGCCTTGACGTTTACGGAAGCGCATCGCTAGCTTCCGATCATGACCAAGGCCAAGGGAGCAGGGGAGCAGCCGGTGGAGATTCCGGACACGCTGCCCGTCCTCCCGCTCAGAAATTCTGTTCTGTTTCCGGGCGCGATCATTCCGATCGACGTGGGCCGCCGCAAGAGCGTGCGGCTCGTCGAGGATGCGATCGCGAAGGAGCGGCCGGTCATCGGCATCCTCACGCAGAAGGATGCGCGCACCGAGGATCCCGGCGCCGGCGATCTCTACATGGTCGGCTGCGCCGCGCGCATCTTGAAGGTGATCAAGCTCGCGAAGGACAACTTCAGCGTCATCCTGCAGGGCGTCTCGCGCTTCGAGGTGTCCGCGTTCGAGGGCGCCGAGCCGTTCCTGTCGGCGAAGGTTCGCAGCGTGCCCGATCCGACGTCGTCGGACGTCGAGCTCGACGCGCTCGTGATGAACTTGAAGGACATCGCCAAGCGCGTCGTCAAGCTGATGCCGGAGCTGCCGAAGGAGGCCGGCGCGCTCGTCGACAGCGTCACCGAGGCCGGTCATCTCGCGGATCTCATCACGTCGCATCTCGAGCTCGAGGTCGGCGAGAAGCAGGACGTGCTCGAGACGTTCGATCTCAAGACGCGCACGCGCAAGGTGCTGCAGTTCCTGTCGCGCCAGCTCGAGGTGCTGAAGGTCCGCGAGCGGATCAACACGCAGGTGCAGGAGGAGATGGGCCGCAACCAGCGCGAGTACGTGCTGCGCCAGCAGCTCAAGGCGATCAAGGAGGAGCTCGGCGAGCTCGACGACGGCGGCGGCGATCTCGACGAGTTCGGCGAGAAGATCACGAAGGCGAAGATGCCCGAGGAGGCCGAGAAGGTCGCCAAGAAGCAGCTCGATCGCCTCAAGGGCATGCAGCCGTCGAGCGCGGAGTACACGGTCACGCG
>JBLMXA010000731.1:0-9165 GCA_050257515.1 Acidobacteriota bacterium
GCGCGCGAGTGCGCTCACGACCTCGGGACCGGCGGCGGCCGCGCGCTCGAGCGCCGGCCGCGCGACGTCTCGCACGGCGTCGAGCCGCGCGTCGTCGAGCTCGCCCACGATGTCGGCGAGCTCGCGGAGCGCGGCCTGCCGCTCGCGCCCGACGACGACGCCCTCGAGGCCCGGATCGCTCGCGAGCTCGCCGGAGAGCTGCGCGTAGCCGCCGGCCGCGGCGACGAGCGCGCCGTCGGCACGCAGCCGCGCGGTCGTGTAGCGCAGCGACGGCCGCCACGACGGATCGATCTCGAGCGCGCGCTGGTGCGTCGCGAGCGCGACGTCGGGCCGGCCGAGCTGGTCCTGCAGATCGCCGAGCCGCGACAGCAGCGGCTTCTGGCGCTGCGGGTGGCGCGCGGTCGCCGCGACCTTGCGGCCGAGGATCACGGACACGCGCTCGAGATCGCCGCGCTCGCGCCACGCGAGCTCGAGCGCGTCGAGCGCGGGCAGGTGCGTGTCGGAGATCCGCAGCGCGCCCTCGAGACAGCGCACGGCATCGTCGTCGCGCGCGGCGCGGCGGAACAGCTCGCCGGCGCGGTACATCGCGTCGGCGCGCGCGCTCGCGCTGGAGTCGAGCGCGAGCGACGCGAAGCCTTCGAGCGCCGCGGCGGCGCCGCCGAGATCGCCGGCGCGCTCGGCGAGATCGGCGTACAGGCGGAGCGCCTGGCCGCGCGTCTCCGGCGGTGTGCCGCGCGCGATCTCGGATTCCTCGACGAGCGGCCGGAGCGCGCGCACCGCGAGCTGCGGGTCGCCGGTGCGATCGGCGGCGACCGCGAGGCGGTAGCGGTGCGCGCCGGCGTGCGACGGATCGCTGCCGGGATCGTCGAGCAGTCCGTTGTACGCGCGGATCACGTCGGGCCACGCGCGCTGCCGCCACGCGGCCTCGCCGAGCGTCGTCAGCACCTCGCGGCGCAGCCCGGCGGGCACGTCGGGCACGAGCTCGGCGTGCGCGCGCGCTCCGTGGGGCAGCGCGGCGGCCGGGTCGTCGGCGGCGAGCCACGCCGCGGCGGCCGCGGCCTCGACCTCGACGCGATCCGCGGCGCGCTCCGCCATCCGGGCGAGCGCGGCGAGCGCCTGCGCGCGCGCGCGCTGGTCGCCACTCTTCTGCATCAGCTCGGCCTCGAGCTGGTACGCGCGGCGGCGCGTCTCGGCGGCGGTCGAATCGGCGGCGTCGGTGCCATCGAGCAGCGCGAGCGCCTCGTGCAGGTCGGCGACCGCGGCGGCGAGATCGGGCGTCTTCTCGCGGCCGCGCACGTCGGCGCGGTGGACGAGCAGGGCCGCGCGCTCGGCGACCGGCGGGCGCGTCGCGAGCACCGCGTCGATCCAGCGACGCTCGCCGATCGCGTCGCCGGCTCGCGACAGCATCGTGCGTGCGGCCTCGCGTGCGAGCTCGGGCGCGTGCGAGCCGGCGAGGTCGTGCGCGCGCTCGTATTCGGCGGTCGCCTGCTGCGGCTCGCCGGAGCGATCGAACAGACCCGCGCGCGCGAGCGCGAGCTCGGCGGCGCGCGCGTAGAGCCGGTCGTCACCGGCTTGTTCGTCGGCGAGCCCGACGAGCGCGCCGATGGCGGTGTCGAGCTCGCTGGCGGCGTGCTCGCGATCGGCGGTCGCCTCCGCGAGCTCGGCGAGCAGCGCGTGGGCCTCGGCCGCGAGCTCGCCACCCGCGATCACGGCGCGGCGGAGCGCGGCGCGCGCGTCGTCGCTGCGGCCGAGCGCGCGCAGCGCGCGGGCGTTCGCGAGCTCGTGGCGCGCGGCGGTCTGCTGCGGCAGCCCGAGGCCGCGCAGCCGCTCGTAGAGCTCGGCGGCCGCCTCGTGATCGCCGCGCGCCGCGGCCGCGGCGGCGAGCCCGGCGATCGCGTCGGCCTGCAGCGGGTCGAGCTCGAGCGCGCGCTTCCACGCGCCCTCCGCGTCGCGGCCCTCGAGCAGGCCCCCGAGCGTCGCGTGGGCGTGGGCGGCGGTGCGGACATCGCCGCGCGCCTCCGCGAGCCGGCCGACCTCGCGCCACGCGGCGATCGCCGAGCCCGGATCGATCGCGCCGAGGATCGTCGCGCTCATCTCGTGGACGGCGGGATCGTCGGGCGCGAGCTCGCGCGCCGCTGCGAGCTCGAGCTGCGCGCTCGCCGGATCGTGCAGCTGGTGGACGAACACGTCGGCGAGCCGCAGCCGCAGCGGCACCGCGCGCGCGATCTCGGCGTTGCCCCGTGTCACGAATCCGGCCTCGCCGGGCATCCCGGCGAGGGCGGCGCGCGCGCGCAGCAGGCGGACGAGCTCGCTCCACCGTTGCTCGTCGGCGAGCCGGTCGGCGAGCGCGTCGGCGGCCTCCTCGGACGACGGATCGTGCTCGAGCGCGAGCTCGTAGAGCTGCGTCGCGGCCTTCGGATCGAGCACGCGCAACAGGCGCGCGGCGGCGAGCGCGGCGAGCGTCGCCTGGTCGTCGTCGCCGTCGGCGCTCGCGAGGTGTGCGAGCTGTGCGAGCTGGCTCGCGGCCTCGCGCGCGTCGCCTTGCGCGAGCGTGATCGACGCGAGCGCGGCGTGCCCGGCGGGGAAGTGCGGCCACCGGCCGAGCGCCTGGCGCGCGAGCTCGAGCCCGTCGAAGAACCACGGCGGGCGCGCCGCGGCGAGCGCGAGGATGCGCTCGAGCAGCTGCGGCTGCTCCGGCCCGCCGGCGGCGAGCAGCGCGCGATAGCCGCGCATCGCCTCCTCGACGTGTCCCGACCGCAGCTGCTGGTCGACCGAGTGGACGAGATCGTGCGCGGCCGCGAGCTGGAGCGTCGGCGGCCGCACGCCGAGATCTGCGCCGCGCGTGCCCGAGGCGCCGAACGCGAGCTCGATCGCCGCGCGCGTGACGCGCACCTGCAGCACCTCGATGTCGGCGACCGACGGCAGCCGCCAGCCCGCAGGCGGCATCAGCTGCCAGAGCAGCGCGCCGACGACGTCGAGCTCGACGTCGCACAGCCCGCGCGCGTGCGGGCGCTCGCTGACGCCGGGCGCGTCGGTCGCGCCCGACAGCGCGACGAGGATGCGATCGGCGAGCACCGGGCCGGGCGTCGGCAGGTGGCCGTGCACGCGGATGTGGCTGGCGAGCGCGCGCACGTGCGTGCCCGAGCACGCGAGCACGACGCGAAACGACAGGTCCGCGGTGGCCAGCCCGTCGGCCGCGCGCGCGCGGACCGAGATGAAGCCGTCGGCCGGCCGCGCGTGGACCTGCGTGATGCCGAGGCCGGCGAGGTGGCGGCGCGCGGCCTCGACGCGCTCGGCGAGCGCCGCGGGCGGCACGCGCACGGCGAGCTTGCGCAGCCGCGTGCGCCGGCGCTGGAACCGCTCGGCGCGCGTCGTGCCGGGATCGGTGCCGAGCTCGGCGACCTCGAGCTCGAGCCGCTCGACGACGGTCGCGCCGAGCGCGAGCTCGCTGAGGACCAGCCGGCCGACCCCGGCGGCGGCGCTGAACGAGAACGGCAGGCGAGTCGCGCCGTGCGCGGCGACCTCGAGCACTCGTCGACGTTACCAGATTCCTAGTGGAAGCTGATGCACGGGCGGTACGCGGACTGGACGAGCTCGCCCTTGTCGTTCGTCTCGCGCAGCAGCTCGGGGTTCGGCAGGATGCGGCCGTTCTGTGCGAGCGTCTCGCAGCGATCGCGCAGCCAGCCGTCGAGCACCGACTGCGCGCGCTCCGCGCGGAGGTCGGCGATGTCGGTGTCGGCTTCCTTCGCGAACTCCTTGTCGTCGGGCTTCGTGCGATCGACGAGCTGGAGGACGATGTAGGCGCCCTCGACCTCGTAGATCGTCTTCGCCACCTCGCCGGGTGCGAGCTGATCGAACAGCGCGTCGGCGATCTCCTTGGACTTGCCGATCCCGGGCATCACGTGCGAGCGCGGCGCCGGACCTTCCTTGTGGACCTTGTGCACGACCTCGCCGAACGCCGGGAGCGTGTCGGTCGACGGCTTCATCAGGTCCTTGGGCGGCGCGGGCGGGGCAGGCGGAGTCGCCGGCGCCGCGGAGCCTGCCGCGCTACCGGCGGGAGCCGCGCTACCGGCCGGAGCCGCGCTACCGGCCGGAGCCGCGCTACCGGCGGGAGCCGCGCTACCGGCCGCGGCGCCACCGCCGGCGCCGTTGTCATCGGCGAACCAGCCGGCCGGCTGATCCTTCGTGGTGACCTCGACGCCCGCGAGGATCTGCTGGCGCTCGACCTGGAGCTCCATCCTCAGCTGCTGGACCTGCTGCTGGATCTGGCCGCGCAGCTCGTCCGGCAGGCCCTGCATCTCGAGCATCTGCTCGGCGCTGCGGATCTTCTTCTTGAGCTCGGCCGGACCCTCGTACGGCTCGCCCTCCTCGCGCTCGAACTGCTGGTCGAGCGGCTTGCCGGCCTGCGCGGCGGTCAGCGCCTTGATCGCGTCGCGGCGCGCCGCCTCCTTCGCCCACTCGTCCTTCGCGAGCGTCTCGGCGATCTCGCGCTTGACCTGATCGAACGAGAGATCTCCCTCTCGCTGGTCCTCGGCCATCACGAGGTACGCACCGGTGTCGGTCGCGATCACCGGCGTCATCTCGTTGGGCTTGAGCGTCTTGACCGCGTCGCTCACCGCCTTGTCGCCGAGCATCGCGTTGTCGGCGGTGCGCCAGCCGACCACGCCGCCGCTCGCCTTGAGCGCGGGATCGGTCGCGAGCTCGCGCGCGGCATCGGCGAGCTTCTCCTTGCCCGACGCGATCGCGGCACGCGCCGCCTCGAGCTTGGCCTTCGCCTCCTCGATCGGCATGCCGAGCTTCTTGGCTTCCTTCTTCGCGTCTTCCGGCTTCTTGTCGTCCGGCTTCTTGTCGTCGGCCTTCTTGTCGTCGGCCTTCTTGTCGTCGGCCTTCTTGTCGTCGGCCTTCTTGTCGTCGGCCTTCTTGTCGTCGGCCTTCTTGTCGTTCGCTGGCGCCGGCGCCGCCGGCTCCGCCTTGGCGATGAAGATCTCGCGCAGCTTGAGCTGGCGCTTGACGCCCTTGTACGTGCGCTCGTCGGCCTTGTAGCGCGCCTGCACCGCGTCGGCGTGCGCCGCGAGATAGCGGTCGATGTCGGCGTCGGTGATCTTCATCGCGCTCTTGTACTCGTCGGGCTTGAACGTCACGACGTCGTACGTCGCGAGCGTGTGATCGTAGTCGTACTCCGCCTCCGCCTCGTCGCGCGTGACCTGCACGGAGTCGGTGAGCACCTCGGCCATCATCGTCGCGAGCAGCGCGCGCTTCTGCTCCTCGCGATAGCTGTTGAACGACACGTTGAGCTGGTTCGCCCAGTTCTTGACGGCCTTGAGGCGGAAGAAGCCGTTCTCGTCGATCGCGCCGGGGATGTGCGCGCGCTGGCCGCCGAGGAAGAAGTAGCCCTTCTTGATCTGGTCGTCGACCAGATCGTCGCCGACGAGCAGGCCGCGCGCCTCGCCCTCCTGCGCGAGCAGCTCGCGGCGGATCAGCGTCTCGAGCGCGACCCACACGCGCTGCTTCTGCTGGCCCTGGTTGTACGGGTTCGAGTACGAGATGTGATACGCGGTCTGCGTCACCTCGTTGCCGTTGACCGAGATGATCGGGTTCGAGCGCCCGGAGCAGCCGTTGTCATCGCTGCGCGACTGGCCAGGCCGGAAGTTGATGATGAAGATCGCGATCAACAGGCAGAAGATCAGATAGACGAAGATCGACGCGCCCTGGCGTCGCATTTGTTCCAGCATGGCCGCTCACGTTCTAGACCGGCCGGCCCCCCCAAACAAGGCGCCTGAGAGCCGTTCCTAGGCGGTCAAGATTGTCTTGCACCGGGGCGTTTCTGCGTGATAACTCCGCAAGGCTTTTCGGGTTGGTACGGCCGGAAAGCGGTCTATCCAACGATCGTCGCCCCGCGCTGGCCCACCGCAGCGCTTTGCAGGAACAACATGCTCTTCGATTGGGTCTACGGAATGTTTTCCAACGACCTGGCCATCGACCTCGGGACGGCCACCACGCTCACGTTCGTCAAGGGTCGCGGCATCGTCGCGAACGAGCCGAGCGTGGTCGCGGTGCAGGCGGCCTCGCAGGGCCCGAAGAAGGTCCTCGCCGTCGGCAAGGAGGCGAAGGAGATGCTCGGCAGGACGCCGGGCAACATCGTCGCGATCCGGCCGATGAAGGACGGAGTGATCGCCGACTTCGAGGTCACCGAGGCGATGCTGCGCTACTTCATCCAGAAGGCGCACCAGCGCCGCACGCTCGTGCGGCCGCGCGTGATCGTGAGCGTGCCGTCGGGGATCACCGAGGTCGAGAAGCGTGCGGTGCGCGATTCCGCGCTCGCCGCGGCGGCGCGCGAGGTTTACCTAATCGAAGAACCGATGGCCGCGGCGATCGGCGGCGGGCTGCCGATCACCGAGCCGACGGGCAACATGATCGTCGACATCGGCGGCGGCACGACCGAGGTCGCGGTGATCGCGCTCGCCGGCGTCGTGCTGTCGAAGTCGATCCGCGTCGCGGGCGACAAGATGGACGAGGCGATCGTCCAGTACATCAAGCGCAAGTACAACCTGCTGATCGGCGAGCGCACGGCGGAGATCATCAAGAAGGAGATCGGCTCGGCGTACCCGCTCGAGGAGCCGATGACCGTCGAGGTCAAGGGCCGCGATCTCGTCGCCGGCGTGCCGAAGACGTTGCTCGTGAACTCCGACGAGATCCGCGAGGCGCTGCAGGAGCCGGTCAACGCGATCGTCGATGCCGTGCGCTCGGTGCTCGAGCGCACGCCGCCCGAGCTGTCCGCCGACATCGTCGACAAGGGCATCGTGCTGTCGGGCGGCGGCGCGCAGCTCAAGAACCTCGACGTGCTGCTGCGCGAGGAGACCGGCCTGCCGGTCATGGTGTGCGAGAACCCGCAGCTCGCCGTCGTGCTCGGCACCGGCAAGGTGCTCGACGAGCTGGGCCTCCTCCGCGAGATCGCGCTGCGGTAGCCAATGCAGTCGATGACGTTGCGCCGCCGGCTCGTCGACTGGTCGCTGACGGGTCTGCTCGTGCTGCTGCCGGCGCTCGTCTTGCGCGCGAGCCTCGCGCGCGGCACGCCGTCGGTGCTCGACACCGCGCTGCTGCGCATCACCGCGCCGCTGCAGGCCGGCGTGTCGTGGGTCGTCGAGGGCGTCGGCGGGCTGTGGGGGCGCTACGTCGCGCTCGTCGACATCGAGAGCGAGAACCGCGAGCTGCGCGCCGACAACGACCAGCTGCGCAAGCAGCTCGCGCAGATGTCGCGGCGCGCGTTCGACGTCGAGGCCCTCGAGGAGGTCGCGACCGTCAAGCGCCAGACGCCGGCCGACACGCTCGGCGCGCGCGTGATCGGCGCGCCGCTGTCGCCGCAGTTCCGCGTGCTGCGCGTGCGGATCGATCGCGGCGAGCACGAGGTCGCGCCGGGCATGCCGGTGATCGCCGGCGGCGGGCCGGTCGGCCGCGTCGACAAGGTGTACGGCGACTACGCCGACGTCGCGCTGATCAGCGATCCCGGCTCGTCGATCGAGGTCGTGATCCCGAGGACCGGCGGCCGCGGCATGCTGCGCGGCCTCGGCCGCCCCGACTCGTACGCGTGCACCATCGAGTGGCTCGAGAAGCAGAGCAAGCCCGAATCGAAGCTCGAGGTCGGCGACGAGGTCGTGACGAGCGGCCTCGGTGCGAGCTTCCCGCCCGGCCTCGTCGTCGGCAAGGTCACGAAGGTCGCGCACGACGACGGCATGTTCCAGCGCGCGGAGGTCGAGCCGAGCGTCGACGTGTCGCGCGTGCGCGCGGTCGAGGTGCTGCTCGCGCCGCCGCCGCCGCCCGATCCCGACGCGAAGGTGAAGAAGAAGTCAGAGCCTGCCTTCGGAGGGCGCGCCCTATGACCCAGAGAATAGGGAATAGGCAACAGAGAACCGAGAGTTGTGAATTCTCGGTTCTCTGTTGCCTATTCCCTATCGAGGAGGCCGCGTCGTGAGAACGGCGACCATCGTCCTCGTCGCGTACCTGCTGTGCGTGATCGTCGCGTCGTGCTGGCGCCTGCTGCCCGGCGCGGCGCACGACGCGGTGCCCGATCTCGGCGCGCTCACCGCGGCGTACCTCGGGCTCACGGTGCGGCGCTCGCTCGCGCCCGCGGTCGGCGGCTCGATCGTGCTCGGCTACCTCATCGATCTGATCAGCGGCGCGCCGCCCGGGCTGTGCGCGCTCGTGCTCGCGCTCACCGGGCTCGTCGCGCGCGCGGTGCAGCAGCGGATCTACGTGCGCGGCGCGCTGATGACGATCGCGTTCTCCGGGTTCGTCGCGCTCGTCGCGCAGGCGGTCGCGTTCGTCGTCCGCGCGATCTACCGCATGCCGCGCGCGGCGATGTGGATCGAGCTGCGCCATGCCGCGCTGGTCGCGATCGCGACCGCGATCGTCGGCTCGTTCGTGTGGCGGATCTTCCGCCGCATCGACGCGACGTACGCGCGCACGCACCGCGATCGCGACGCGGCGCTCGAGGGCATCCGATGAGGAAGGAGCGAAGCGACGTGGTGGTGGAGGAGGGGACGCTCGTATCGGAGGCCGAGCGAAGCGAGGTCCTCCGATGATGATCCGCGGCGACAGCGGCTACGGGCCGGCGCTGCCCGAGCTGCACAAGCGGCTGCGGTGGGTCGCGCTCGCCGCGATCGCCGCGTTCGCGCTGCTCGTCGGCCGGCTGTGGCAGCTGCAGATCATGCGCGGCGACAGCTACTACGAGCGCACCGTCTCGAACGTGGTCAAGGAGCGCTACCTGCCGAGCGTGCGCGGCAAGATCCTCGACCGGAAGGGCACGCCGCTCGCCGACAACCGCCCGGCGTTCAACCTCTACATCACGCCCAAGCAGCTGACGCCGGAGACGCGCGCCGAGCTCGCGCGCATGCTCGCGCTGTCCGACGACGAGCTCGCGAAGATCGACGAGCGCGTCGCGATCGGCAAGAAGCGCGATTCGAAGCAGCCGATCCTCGTGCTCGAGGATCAGGGCCGCGATCGCGCGGCGCTCGTCGAGCAAGCGAAGGCGCGGCTGCCCGGCGTCGAGGTCCGCCACGAGCCGTACCGCTACTACCCGCAGGGCGATCTCGCCGCTCACCTCATCGGCTACATGACGCAGATGACGGCCGACGAGGCCGACAAGCTGGCCGCGCAGGGCTACGACGC
>JBLMXA010000732.1:0-3955 GCA_050257515.1 Acidobacteriota bacterium
CGCGAGCGAGGCGATGCTCCAGGTCGAGGACGCGCTGCACCGCCGGCTCGCCCAGGCCGCGCAGCCGCGCACCGCCGCGCGCGGCGAGACGCTGCGCGCGCCGATCGCGGGCAAGGTCGTCAAGGTGCTCGTCGCGCCCGGCGACGTGGTCGCGCCGGGCACCGCCGTGATCGTGCTCGAGGCGATGAAGATGGAGAACGAGATCGTCGCCGAGCGCGGCGGCACCGTGACCGCCGTGCACAAGCAGGCGGGCCAGGCCGTCGACACCGGCGACCTGCTGATCGAGCTGACCTGACGTCAGGCGCGACGAAGAGTAATCGAACCGCCAAGGCGCCAAGCACGCCGAGCCAGAGCCAGCAGAAAATGCTGCGCTCCTGGCTCCGGCTTGGCGCTCTCGGCGCCTTGGCGGTTCAACCCTCTTCTGCTTCCGCCCGACGCCGACGCCTGTTACCAGGGGCACTCGCCGGGCGTCGTCCGCACCTTGTCGACGTGCTCGAGCACCGCCGCGTCGATCGCGTCGTCGTGCTCGCCGAACGGGTACGCGAACGCGGCCGGCGGCGGGTAGCCCGCCGCGGTGAGCGCGTCGAACGACGGCAGCACCTCGTCGGCGAGGTACGCGTCGAGCCCGTACTGCTGGACGTAGGCGAGCGCGTGCGGGTGATCGACCGTGTGCGGCTCGATGTCGTGGCCGTCCTGGTGGAGCTGGGCGATCTCGGCGTGCTGCGCCGCCGTCATGTGCTGCCAGCGCGACACGAAGAACGTGACGACCGCGCCGTGCTTGGTCAGCTCGTCGCGCATCGTGATCCACTGGTCGGGCGCGTTGTCGTCGAACGACAGCGCGAGCCCGCCGCGCGGTGGGCCCGAGGCATCGAGATCGCGGAACGTCACGTAGGCGAGGCCGTTCGCGTCGGCGGTCGACAGCACGTGCTCGAGCGCGTCGGTCGACACCGTGACGCCCGGCGTGTGCGCGTGCAGCAGCAGCGCCCAGCCGCGCTCGCCGGCGAGCGCGAGCTGCTTGTCGATGAACGGCCAGTTGACCGGCTTCTCGAGGTCGTCGATCGCGTCGCTGCACAGCACGCGCCGCGCGTCCCAGTCGTACGCGAGGTAATCGGCCTGCTGCGACGTCGTGGACGGCGACGACGTGCCGCAGGCTGCCAGGATGACGAGCGCCGCGCTGCGCATCGCGCGCAAGCTAGCGCGCGCCTCCGGCTAACCGCCGCTCGCAGCTGCTAACGATTTGGCGACCGCGGGCTGAGCGCCGGGCAGCCCCGGGGTGCGATCGCGCGGGATGTGATAGCGCGCGAGGATGCGCGGTGTGGCTTTTCGCACCTCGTCGGCGTCGAGCATGATCATGCCGCCCGAGGTCGTCGTGATCTCCACCACCCCGTGCGCGCTCGACAACAACTGCACGAAATCGACCATGTCGAGCGGCTGGCGCCCGTTCAGCGTCGCGACCGCCTCGTTGTAGAGGTGCGCGTAGCCGACGTTGATCTCGTCGGCGAGGATCTGCGTGAGGATCACGACCTCGTGCTGCTCGGGCGTCCGGTAGCCGAGATAGTAGTAGTTCAGGAACTCCTTCGGAGCCTTGTTCCACCACTTGTCCCAGGTCGTCAGGTAATCGCGCGTCAACGTCTGGAACACGAGCCCGCCGTACACGAAGTACAGCGGCGGCTGGTCGTAGCGCGAGCGCGGCACGAGCGGCATCCAGCGCTTGAGCTCGAGCTCGACGGTCTTGGCGCGCGTGCCGCGCTTGATGTCGAGCTTGATGCGGTCGCCGATGTAGCGGTTACCGAGCACGACGTCGTAGCGGGTGCGGTGACGGCCGAGGAACTGCACGGTGCCGTTGTTCGCGATCGGCAGGTCGTCGATCGCCGTGATCACGTCGCGCGGCTCGAGCAGGCCGTCGGCGCTGCCGCCGTGATCGATGTGGAGCACGACGACGCCGCGCTCGTTGTCGCCGAGGCCCAGATGCTTGCGCAACAGCGGGTTCTCGAGGTTCTGCGTCGTGATGCCGAGCGCCGGGACCTCGGGGCGCTTGCCCTTGTCGACGCCGTCGAGGAACGCGTGGATGATCGGCGGCGGCACCATCTCGCCGATGTTGTCGACGCCGGTCAGCTTCTGGAACGCGATGCCGACGACCTTGCCGTCGCCGAACACCGGGCCGCCGCTGTTGCCGGCATTGATCGCCGCGTCGACGGTGACCGCGAGCATGTGGCGCTGGCTGTGCGAGTAGCGCTGCACCTCGATGCGCGACACGACGCCCTCGGTGATCGAGATCTCCTCGCCGCCGACCGGATAGCCGACGACCGCGACCTCGTCGCGCAGCTTCGGCATCGGGCCGACCTCGGCCGGCTCGATGTCGGACAAGAAGTCGTGGGGCTCGACGACCTCGAGCAGCGCGAGATCGCAGTCGTGGCTGACCGCCTTGACCCGCGCGATCGCCTTGTCGGGCTGCGACGGCTTCTGGACCTGCAGGAACGTCGCGTTGGCGACCACGTGCGCGCCCGTCAGCAGCAGACCGGGCCCGATGACGACCGCCGACCCGCTGCTGTTGGACGGTGTGCGCGCCTGCCAGGGCCCATCGAAGTCCGGGTCTTGGGAGGTCGCGAAGACACGGATCACCTCGGGGTACGCCACGATCCCACCCTACCGTGGCAAGCTGGCCACAGCAAATGCTGTGCCTGCAGGCGGTCACCCCCGAGCGCCTCGTCGAGCGTGTCGACGGGGTCACGCTCGCCGAGGCGAGAAAGCTCGTCGCGCAGGTCCACCGCGGCCAGCCGATCGCGGCGTCGTCGGCCGTGCGCCGGAGCGCCGCCGACGCGGTGCGCGCGGCGGGCTCGCTGCCCGCGCTCGCGGTCGAGCGCGAGACCGCGAGCCAGATCGATCCGTTCGTCAAGTACCTGCTCGCCGCTCCCGATGGCGCGCGCTTCGAGGCCGTGCGCATCCCGCTCGAGCGAGCGGGCCGGTTCACGGCGTGCGTCAGCTCGCAGGTCGGCTGCGCGCTCGCGTGCGCGTTCTGCGCGACCGGCCGGCTCGGCCTCGCGCGCAACCTCGAGGCGTGGGAGATCGTCGAGCAGGTCCGCGTCATTCGCGCGCGGCTGCCGCCAGGAGATCGACCGCTGCGCGCCGAAGGCGCGTTTGCGGGTCCCGGCGTGAGCCGGGCCCGCGTCCACGGCGTCGTGTTCCAGGGCATGGGCGAGCCGATGGCGAACCTCGACGCGGTGCTCGAGGCGATCGCCGTGCTCACCGAGCCGTGCGCGCTCGGCATCGACGCGCGCGCGATCACCGTGTGCACCGCCGGGCTGCCCGGCGGCATCCGCCGGCTCGCCGCCGAGGCGCCGAACGTGCGGCTCGGGCTGTCGATCGGCAGCGCGCGCACCGACACGCGGCGGTCGCTGATGCCGATCACGCGCGCGCACGCGTTCGACGACGTGATCGCCGCGGCCGAGGACCACGCGCGCGCGACCGGCCTCGCGCCGATGTGGGCGGTCGCGCTGCTCGACGGCGTCAACGACTCCGACGACGACGCCCGCGCGCTCGCCGAGCGCGCCCGCGCGTTCGAGGCGGCGACCGGCAAGCGGCCGCGGATCTCGATCCTCGCGTACAACTCGATAGGTCCCGACGATCCGTTCCGCCGCTCGCCGCGCGAGGCGGCGTTTCGCGCCGCGCTCGCCATGCCGTCGCACCGGCGTTATTCGGGCGGGAGCGACATCGCCGCGGCGTGCGGCCAGCTAGCATCCCGTTAAATGCACCCGGTCCACGACATCGAGGTCCCCGCCGACATCGCGAGCTTCGTGCCGACCGTGATCGAGATCCCGCGCGGCTCGCACCTCAAGTACGAGGTCGACAAGCCGACCGGGCTGCTCAAGCTCGATCACGGTCGGCACGAAGCTCGCGATGTCGGCGGGGACCTCGATGTCGTGGACCGGGTGCATTTAACGGGATGCTAGCTGGC
>JBLMXA010000733.1:0-6094 GCA_050257515.1 Acidobacteriota bacterium
GCCGAGCGGGAACGTGTCGAACTTCACCGGCGTCTGGCTCAGGCCCTCCTGCAGCGCCTTGTCGAGGTTGCGCAGCAGGCCCGCCGCGGCGCCCGAGCCGACCGTCGACGTCGCCCCGCTCGGCGACTCGTCGGGCACGCGGCAGACCACGAACTGCAACTACGGCACCGCGACGACCGCGGGCTCGATCGCGAGCGTCGAGTCGTACGAGCCGCACACGTCCGAGGGCGTCGACCTCTACGCGCACAACGAGTTCTTGTGCGAGAGCTCGACGTCGTACGACACGATGACGCCCGGCGTGTCGAACGACCTGATGCTGCCGCAGACCGCGTTGATCCACGCCGTCGGCCTGGGCGCCGCCGACTACGGCCTCATGGCGTCGGCGGGCACGTCGCTGATCTGGTCGCCGCGCTCGAACCTCACGCTGTACGGCGACACCGCGCGCGTGACGACCGCGGCACGCCTCGGCGTGCGCATCGCGCTCGGCACCGACTGGATGCCGACCGGATCGATGAACATGCTGCGCGAGCTCGCGTGCGCCGACAGCTTCAACACGACGTACCTCGGCAGCTACTTCCAGGACTGGCAGCTGTGGGAGATGGCGACGTCGAACGCCGCGGGTGTGACCGCGACCGACGACGTCATCGGCGTGCTCGCCACCGGCAAGTACGCGGACCTCGCGATCTACGCGGCGCACGGCAAGGCGCCGTTCCGCTCCGTGATCGAGGCCGAGCCGCAGGACGTCGCGCTCGTGATGCGCGGCGGCAAGGTGCTCTACGGCGATGCCGACGTCGTCACGACGCTCGGCAGCGGTTGCGACACGCTCGACGTGTGCGGCACGAGCAAGCAGGTGTGCCTGATGGGCGAGGTCGGCAAGAACCTCGCCGCGCTGCAGACGTCGGTCGGCTCGACGATCTACCCGGCGTTCCAGTGCGGCGCGCCGACGAACGAGCCGTCGTGCACGCCGATGCGGCCGACCTCGGTCAACGGCTCGACGGTGTACACCGGCGCGACCAGCGCCGACGACAGCGACGGCGACGGCATCCCCGACGCGGCCGATCTGTGCCCGACCGTGTTCGATCCGGTGCGGCCGATGGACAACGGTGCGCAGGCCGATGCCGACGGCGACGGCGTCGGCGACGAGTGCGATCCGTGCCCGCTCGACCCGAACACGACCGCGTGCACGAGCGTCGATCCCGACGATCGCGACGGCGACGGCGTCGCGAACGCCGTCGATAACTGCCCGACGGTCGCGAACCCCGACCAGGCCGATGCCGATGGCGACGGCCACGGCGACGCGTGCGACGCGTGCCCGATGCAGGCCAACCCCGGCCCTGCGCCGTGCCACGTGATGATCTACGACGTCAAGAACGGCAGCGCGCCGACGGGCTCGATCGTCGAGCTGACGAACGTGCTCGTCACCGCGAAGGGCACGAACGGCTTCTTCGTGCAGATCAAGCCCGGCGACGCCGGCTACACGACCGCCGACTACTCGGGCGTGTTCGTGTTCACCGGCGGGGCGAGCCCGCTGCTCGCGAACGCGACGGTCGGCGCGCGCGTCACCGTCGACGGCACGGTCGCGTCGTTCATGGGCGAGCTCGAGCTCGCGACGGTGACCGCGGTGACCGTGGTCGCCGCCGGCCCCGAGGCGCTGCCGGATCCGGTGACCGCGCAGTACGGCGAGGTCGCGACCGGCGGCGCACGCTCGGCGCAGCTCGAGGGCGTCCTCGTCACGCTCGGCGCCGCGACCGCGAGCGCGGTGACCGGGGCGGAGTTCACGCTGACCGACGCGAGCAACGCGAGCCTCGTCGTCACGAACTTCCTCTACACGCAGCCCAGCGTCGCGGTCGGCGACACGTTCGCGTCGGCGACCGGCATCCTCGCGGTGCGCAGCAACGCGACCAAGCTGCTGCCGCGCATGGCGAGCGACCTCGTCGACTCCAACCCCGGCATCCTGTCGTTCGGGCCGGCGCCGACGTTCGCGCGCGAGGGCCAGGCGCAGGCGAACGCGATCCCCGCGCCGCTCGTGATCACGCTGACGGGCCCGGCGTACGGCGATACGATGGTCACGGTCGACTCGTCCGACACGACGAGTCTGTTCGCGGCGTCGGCGCTGATCCCGAACGGCCAGACCACCGGGACCGTGCTGCTCACCGCGCTCAAGCCGGCGGCCGACGTCACGCTGTCGGCGACGGTCGGCACCCACGCGCCGGTCACCGCGCACGTGCGCGTCGTCGGCGCGACCGAGGCGCCGGCGTCGGTGACGCTGGTGCCGTCGACGCTGCTCGTCCCGGCGACCACGACGTCGACCTTGACCGCGCTGCTCGACATCCCGGCGCCGCCCGCGGGCGCGAACGTCGGACTGGCGGCGACCGCCGGCACGCTCGGCGCGACGTCGCTGACCTTCGCGCAGGACGTGCTCGCTCAGACGTTCTCGTACACGAGCGACGCGACGCAGGGCGCGACGATCACCGCGACGCTCGCCGGCGGCGCCGGCGGCACGTGCACGGTGTCGCTCGGCGTCGATCACGTCGTGATCAGCCAGCTCACCGGCAAGAGCTCGACGTGCCTGACCGACGAGTACGTCGAGCTGTACAACCCGGGCAGCGTCGACGCGCCGATCGGCGGCTACACGCTGCGCTACCGCTCCGCGGCCGGCACCGCGTTCACGAAGATGATCGCGATCGCCGCCGGCGAGACGATCCCCGCGCACGGCTTCTACCTCGTCGCGAGCGCGAAGAGCTCGACCGGATGCACGGCGGGGTACACGTCGGTCGGCACGAACACCGCGCAGGCCGACGCGACGTACATCGCGGTCGACATGTCGGGCTCGTCGGGCCAGGTGTGGCTGACGAACAAGGACGCCGACCCGACCGGGCTCACCGACGCGATCGTCGTCGACATGATCGGCTACGGCACCGCGGCGGTGCACGAGGGCGCGGGCGCAGCGTCGACACCGCCGGCCGACGGCGCGACCGAGCGCAAGGCGAACGCGAGCTCGACGTCGACGTCGATGGCGATGGGCGGCGCGGACTTCCTCTCCGGCAACGGCTGGGATACCGACAACAACGCCGCCGACTTCGTGACCGTCCCCGCGCGCGATCCGCACGACACGATGAGCACGCCCGAGCCGTGAGTGATAGCCTGCCTCGCGAATGGGGCAGGCCCGCCGGTCCTACGCGTTCGAGCTCGCGATCGTCGTCCTGATCGCGGGCGCGGTGCTGCTGCCCGGCATCGGCCGCTACTCGCTCGTCGATCCGTGGGAGACGCACTACGGCGAGGTCGGCCGGATGATGCTGCAGGGTCACGACCTCGTGCACACCCGCTGGCCGGGCACCAACGCCAACGGCGACGCCGACGAGGGCTTCCGCAGCAAGCCGGTGCTGACGTTCTGGCTGATCGCGGCCGGGCTGCGCTCGGTCGGCGTCGCGGCCGACGGCGGCTACTCCGGCGAGCTCGCGTCGACGTCGCGCACGATGATCGGGCTGCGCCTGCCGTTCGTGCTGTGCGCGATCTTCGGGCTCGCGATGATGTGGTGGATGCTCGCGCGGCTCGTGTCGCGCCGGCTCGCGTGGCTCGCGCTGCTCGTCGTCGGCTCGAGCCCGTTCTACTGCTTCATCGCGCGCGAGGCGGTTCCCGACATGCCGCTGACCGCGACCACGATCGGCGCGCTCGCGCTGTTCGCGCTCGCGATCGAGGACGGCGACCACGCGATTCCGGTGCTCGCGCGCGTGCGGCTCGGCACGCGCCTCGTCGCGATCGACGCGCGCCACGTCACGCTCGCGCTCGTCGGCGGCATGATCGCGTGGCAGGCGGTCTACTACCTCGTCTACTTCCTCGTGTCGCCGCAGCTCGCGATGCGCCCCACGCTGCCTCCCGCGATCTGGATCCCGGCGATGATGGTGCTGCTCGTCGTGCCGCTGTGGTCGCCGGTGTGGCGCTGGCTTCGCCGCGCGCTCGTCGTCGAGCGGTGGGGCAGGGCGCGCGCGATCGGCGAGCACCTGCTCGCGATGGCGCCGATCGTGACGACGCGCCAGCTGTACCTGCTCGGCTGCTACTCGCTGCTCGGCCTCGGCGTGCTCGCGAAAGGGCCGCCGGGGCTCGCGGTCGTCGGCGGCGTCGGCGTGCTTCACGTCGTGCTGCGCCATCGCTGGCGCGCGCTGTGGGAGGGCGACTTCGAGCTCAAGCGCGGCCTGCTCGTGATGATCGCCACCGCGGTGCCGTGGCACCTCGCGATGTTCATGAAGGAGGGCATCGGCTTCATCAACGAGTACATCGGGATTCACATCCTCGATCGCGCGTCCGCGGATCCGGACAAGTCGACGGGCACGTTCGAGTACTACACGTCGCAGCTCGGCTACGGCATGTGGCTGTGGGCGGCGCTCCTGCCGGCCGCGCTCGCGGCGGTCGTGCTGCGCGCGCGCGAGGACACGCGCGAGGGGCGCGTGCGCACGCTCGTCGGGCTGTGGGCGATCAGCGGGGTCTTCGTGTTCGGTATCGTCACGACGAAGTTCCACCACTACATCCTGCCGGCGGTGCCCGCGCTCGGGATCCTCGTCGCGTTCGTGCTCGACGACCTCGCAGGCGGGCGCGCGCGGCTGCACGCCGCGTTCGCCGTGCTCGGCGCCGCGATCGTGCTGCTCGTCGCGCGCGACCTCGCGTGGCAGCCCGGCAAGTGGATCGACCTCTGCATGTTCAACTACAACCGGCCGTGGCCGTCGGACGCGCCGTGGTCGATCGATCCATCGGATGGGTTCGTATGGCTCGGGCTCGCCGGCGCGGCCGCGATCGCGCTCGCGGCGACACGCTTCTCGCGCACCGCGGTCGTCGCGCTCGGCGCCGTCGGCCTGGCGATCTGCGTGTGGGCGCTGCAGTGCTACATGCCGGTCGCCGGTACGCACTGGGGCATGCGCGAGGCGGCGCGCACGTACTACGAGCAGCGGACGATCTACGGCGAGAAGCTCGCGTACTTCGGCGAGGGCGAGCTGTGGGACGACTGGCATGCGGCCGGCGACACGTGGTCGTTCGACACGGTCATCCCGGACACGCTGCAGGTCGGCCAGCCGATGACGATCACGATCGAGCTGCGCAAGCCGGACAAGGAGCAGGTGATCGAGCAGACGGTCGAGTTGCTCGGCAAGGTCGCGCGCGTCGGCTCGCACACCGTCGACGTGACGCTCGCCGCCGGCGAGCGCGCGAAGCTCGCGCCGCTGCTGGCGCGCGGCGCGGCGGGGCCGCGCGGCCGGCCGCCGGTGAAGGCGGTCGACGCCGACCCGCTGATCGCGTGGAACCTCTACTGGCGGGGCGAGAACTTCTGGTCGCAGGAGGAGATCTGGGGCTTCTTCCCGGACATGAAGACGTCGTTTCCGAACACGAACAACGTCGAGTTCATGAAGTACATCAATGACCGCACGCGAGCCCCGCTCGGCCGCCGCTACTTCGTGCTGACCGAGACGTCGCGCGTCACCGCGCCGAAGGGCATGCTGCCGACGCAGCACGCGAAGGACAGCTACGAGGTGCTCGACACGACGAGCAACAAGTTCGGGCTGGCGGCGTTTTACCTGTAGCCGCGGCGGAGCGGGAGCGGGAACCGGAGCGGGAACCGGAGCCGGAGCGGGAACGGGAGCCGGAGCGGGAACCGGAGCCGGAACCGGAGCGGGAACCGGAACCGGAGCGGGAACCGGAGCGGGAACGGGAACCGGAGCCGGAGCGGGAACGGGGTAAGCCTCGGCCTCGGGTGGTGGCGCTCTCGCCCCCAGCGCGCGCTGCGGCGCAACGACGTGCCGCGCGCGCGAAGGACACGCCCACGTGGGCGCGTGCGTCCCCCGTGGGACGCGGAACGTCCGGCGTTCGGACAGACCGCGCCGCCGTGGGCGCGTGCGTCCCCCGTGGGACGCGGAACGTCCGGCGTTCGGACAGACCGCGCCGCCGTGGGCGCGTGCGTCCCCCGTGGGACGTGGAACGTCCGGCGTTCGGACGCGCCCCCGTGGGCGCGTGGGCGTCCCGCGTGGGACGTGAAACGTCCGGCGTTCGGACGCGCCCCCGTGGGCGCGTGGGCGTCCCCCGTGGGACGTGGACCATCACGCCGCGCGCG
>JBLMXA010000734.1:0-8706 GCA_050257515.1 Acidobacteriota bacterium
CGCGATCGCGCGCGCCGAGAAGGCCGAGAAGGAGCTCGCCGCCGCGCAGATCCGCGCGCAGGGTGCCGAGCGCAACCTCGCCGGCGCGAAGACCGACGCGACGAAGGCGGAGACCCGCGCGGCCGAGGCGCAGCAGAAGCTCGCCGACGCGGCCGCGCAGCGCGACCAGGTCGCCGGCGAGCTCGCGGCGCTGCGGGAGAAGATGACCGCGCTCGAGACGCGGCTCGGCGCCGGCGACGCGCCGCTGCAGGCGGCCGAGGCGCGCGCGGGCAAGCTCGCCGGCGAGCTCGCGGAGCTCCAGAAGCAGGCCGAGGCGCGGCGCGTGAAGATCGGCGAGCTCGAGCAGGCGCTCGCGGCCGCGACCGAGGCGGCGAACGCAGCCGGCGCGAAGGCCGAGCAGGCGCGCGCCGCCGCCGACGCGGCCGAGGCCAGGACGAAGTCCGAGCTCGCGAGCCTGAGCGAGAAGCTGGCCGCCGCCGACGCGCGCGGCAAGGGGCTCGAGCAGCGGCTCGCCGATGCCGCCGGCGCCGAGAAGGAGATCGAGCTCGCGCGCAAGGAGCGCGAGGAGGCGCGCCTGCGCCAGCAGACCGCCGACCAGAAGATCGCCGAGGCGCTCGGCAAGGCCGAGGACAGCGAGCAGCGCGCGCGTGCCGCCGACACGATGGCGAAGGCGATGGCGAAGGACGTCGCCGAGGCGCTGCGCCGCGCGTCGGAGGCCGACAAGGCCGCGCGCGGCGTCGCGCGCGAGCTCGACGGTGCGCACAAGCGCGCCGAGGCCGCCGAGAAGCGCGATGCCGAGCACGTCGCCGCGTTCAAGGAGCTCGAGGCCAAGCTGAAGGACGCCGAGGCGCGCATCGCGGCGGTCCACCAGGAGATGGTGGCCAAGCTCGAGCAGGCCGAGTCCGACGCGCGCGCGAAGGCCGATGCGATCGGCAAGGAGCTCGGCGGCCGCCTCGAGCAGGCGCAGCGCGAGCTCGCGGCCGAGCGGTCGACCGCGATGAGCCTCGTCGATCGCAAGACGCAGCTCGAGCGCGAGCTGTCGGAGGCGCGCACGCAGCTCGCCGGGCTGCAGCACCGCGTCGAGATCGCCGAGAGCAAGAACGCCGAGCTCGAGGTGCAGGTCGAGCAGCTCGAGGAGAAGGTGCAGGACCTCGAGGCCGGCGTCGCCGTCGAGCAGACCGCGTCGCAGAGCTCGCTGTCGGAGGCGCGCGGCAAGATCGAGCAGCTCGAGGCGCAGCTCGCGTCGGCGCACGCCGCGGCGAAGTCGGCGACCAAGACGGCGGCCGGGCTCCAGCGCGAGATCGAGAAGCTCGACGGCCAGCTCCAGGCGGCGAACGAGGCGCACGCCGCGGCCGAGGCCGCGAAGGCCGGCGCCGACGCCGCGCTCGCCGAGGCGCGCGCACAGCTCGAGAAGGCGCTCGCCGACGCGCGCGAGGCCGCCGACACCGCGCTCGCCGACGCGCGCCGCCGCATGGCGGAGCTCGAGACGACCGGCTCCGAGGCGATCGCGGAGGCGCAGGCGCATCGCACGCGCGCCGACGACACCGAGCGCCGCATCCGCGAGCTCGAGGCGTCGTTCGATCCGGTGCGCGCGAAGGCGGAGGCCGCCGATCTCGCGATCGGCCGCGCCGGCGCGCTGCAGCGCCAGCTCGACGAGGCGCTGCAGAAGCTGTCGTGGATGGAGCGCGATCTCGAGGCCGCGCGCAACAACGCCGACGCGAGCGAACAGCTCGCGCGCGCGGCGGCCCGCGCCGATGATGCCGAGGGCCGCGCGCACGAGGCCGAGGGGCGAGCCCGCGAGGCCGAGGCACGCGCGTCCGCGTTCGAGGCGAGCGCGCACGACGCCGACGTCCGCCAGCGCGAGGCCGAGGCGCGCGCGAGCGAGATGGAAACCCGCGCGAGCGAGGCCGACGCGCGAGCGCGCGACATCGACCAGCGCGCGAAGGAGATCGAGGCCCGCGCGAAGGACATCGAGGCGCGCGCGAAGGATGCGGCCGAGCGCATCGTCGACGCCGAGCGCCGCGCGCGCGACGCGATGACGCGCGCCGAACAGGCCGAGGCGCGCGCGCAGGCAGGCTCGGCCGGCGATCCCGAGCTCGAGCGCCGGCTCGCCGAGGCAGAGCAGACGATCGCCGCGCTCCAGCACGAGGTCGACGCCGCCGACAACGTCCGCAAGTTCGCCGCGAACACCGAGCGCGAGATCGCGCAGCTCGAGCGCGAGCTACGCGAGACGAAGGCCAAGCTCGCGCAGGTGACGATGGAGCGCGATCGCATGGATTCGGAGCTGCGCGATCTGCGCGACGACGACGAGACCACCGCGCGCGCCGCGGGCACCGGCGCCGGCCGCCCGCGCATGGATCCGGAGGCGACCGTGCAGGCCGACGTCACGCGCTACACCGCGCTCGTCGCGCGCGCCGCGGAGCTCGAGAAGAAGCTGCAGCTCGCCGAGGCGCGGGCCGCGGCGCAGGACCGCGCGCACGAGGACGAGCCGACGAGCACCGGCGGCGGCGTGCCGCTCGAGTTCGCCGAGCACCTGAGCGTGCTCGAGGAGGCGATCGACTCGCTGCGCGCGAACATGCGCGCCGCGAGCGACGAGACCGCGATGATGGACCAGTCCGACTCCGTCGTCGCGGTCGCGAGCGCGGTCAGCTCCGCGGCCGAGCACGTCGAGAGCGCGCGGGCCGCGCTCCGCGTGCTGACCGCGATGGTCGCGAAGAGATGACGAGGCTCGCGGTCGCGCTGGTGCTGTGCGCCGCGTGCGGCGACAACGCCGCGTTCGCACCCGAGCCGCACTGCGACGACTGGCGCCAGTGGGGCGGCAACGCGGCGCACACCGGTGCGTCGTGCGCGGCCGGCCAGCCGCTCGCGCGCGCGCTCGCCGACGTCGTGCTCGATCCGCTCGCGGCCGACGAGGAGAAGGACGGGCAGGGCGACCTCGTGATCCACTTCCAGGCGCCGCTCGTCGCCGGCGATGCCGTGTACGTCGAGACGAAGGGCGGCGCGTACACGCCGTGCGAGCAGCAGACGATCGACCACATGGTCGTGCCCGACTGCTTCGAGCCCGACGAGCTGTACCGGCTGAACACCGAGACCTGGAGCGAGGTCCGCTACTCGTGGCACGACGGCGCGCTCGAGGCGGACTGGTCGTTCACGAGCGACTGGACGCCCGAGCCCGGCATGGGCTTCGAGCCGGTGTTCCATCCGGTGATCGCCGGCGACACGATCGCGATCCCCGGCGCGGCCGGCTCGGTGTGGGTGGTCGACGCGGCGACCGGCAAGCTCGTCCGCCACGTCGAGCCGCACGGCTTCGACGCCGACACCTACGTCGCCGGGCCGATCACCGAGCGCGGCGGCACGCTCTACTACAACGCGCTCGCGCTCGATCACGACAGCCCGTGGAGCGCGCCGGTGCGCGCGTGGCTCGTCGCGGTCGATCCCGACGGCGACGTGCGGACGGCGAGCTACGCCGATCTCGTGCCGGGCGCGCCGGCAGCGAACGCCGGCTGCTACACCCGCTTCGATCCGACGAAGACGACGGTGTATCCGCCGCCGCCGAATGACGATGGCACTCCCGCGCTGCCACCCCTCGAGCCATGCGGCACGCAGCTGCCCGGTGTCAACAGCGCACCGGCGTTCGCGCTCGACGGCACGCTCTACGTCGTGACCCACGCCCAGTACAACGAGAGCTATTCGTACCTCGTCGCGATCGATCCGAGCAGCATGACCGCGACGTGGGCGCGCTCGCTGCGCGGGCTACTCGATGACGGCTGCGGCGTCACCGAGATGTGCCCCGACTACGCGGCGCCGGGCGTCGATCCCGCGACGAACCTGCCGCCGGCGGCCGCCGTCGACCGCGACTCGTCGTCGTCGCCGGTCGTGATGGCCGACGGCACGATCCTCTACGGCGCGTTCACCGCGTACAACGCGGTCCGCGGCCACCTGCTCGCGTTCTCGCACGACGGCCGGTTCCGCGGCAGCTACGGGTTTGGCTGGGACACCACGCCCGCGGTCGCCGGCGATCGCGTCGTCCTCAAGGACAACCACTACTTCGACTGGGACGCGAACGGCGGCCCGTACTACCTGACCGCGCTCGACAGCTCGCTCGACATGATGTGGCAGTTCCAGAACACCGAGACCAAGTCGTGCACGACCGAGCCCGACGGCTCGCAGCGCTGCATCGGCGACCACCCCGATGGCTTCGAGTGGTGCGTCAACGCGCCCGCGATCGATCGCGACGGCACGATCTTCGCGAACAGCGAGGATGGCTACCTCTACGCGATCACCGCCG
Organism: Acidobacteriota bacterium; assembly: GCA_050257515.1. Classification (GTDB taxonomy): domain Bacteria; phylum Myxococcota_A; class Polyangia; order Haliangiales; family Haliangiaceae; genus JABFXX01. The sequence goes on from JBLMXA010000734.1 coordinate 4,289, forward strand.
ACGGTCAGCTGCGCGACCGCTTCTTCCTCGACCGCTCGCTCGGCGCCGCGTACACGCCGGTCGCGCTCGATCACGCAGGGCGCATCTACGCGCTCAACAACGGCCACCTGATCGTCGTCGGCGCCGATTAGCACCGCGGGCGCAAGCCTTGCGAGCCTCCGCGCGCGCGGCGCGCGCGTTGCGCATTCGTCGGACCGGCGCGCGGTCGCGCGCGGCACACGGTGTGCTCGCCGTATCGTCATGAGCTTTCACCGCATCCTGTGCCCCGTCGATTTCTCATCCGGTTCGCGTGCGGCGCTTCGCACGGCATGCGAGCTCGCCTCCGCCTCGCGCGCGACGCTCGTGATCGTCCACGTGATCGAGACCCGGATGTGGGTCGCCGAGGCGATGATCGAGCTCACGAGTCCGTCCGCCGCCTCCGAGGCGGACCGTCTCCAGAGCGAGCTCACCGAGTGGAAGGCGGAGGCCAGGAAGCTCGGCGTGGGCGAGGTCAAGACCGAGCTGCTCACCAGCGCGACCGCGTGGGATCGCATCGTCGATACCGCCCGCGAAGGTGCGTTCGATCTGATCGTGATCGGCTCGCACGGCCGGACCGGTCTCGCGCGCGCCGTGATCGGCTCGGTCGCGGAGAACGTGGTGCGCCACGCCTCGTGCCCGGTGCTCGTCGTTCCGCTGCCGCGCGAGTAGCTCGCGGATGCACCGGCCGACGAGCTCGCGACCTGATCGACCGAGCTAGCTGGGCTTCGCCGTGTGATCGCGCAGGAACTTCAGGCTCTCCGGCAGCCGGGCGACCCAGAAGCGGAAGTCGTGGTGGCCGGGGCCGATGTAGAACGCGTGATCGATCTTCCTCGCGAGGAGCAGGTCGTGCAGGTACAGCGCGCCGTCGTTCAAGGCGAAGATGTCCTCGGTGCCACAGTCGAGGTAGAGCGCGAGCGCGCCGGGCGCGAGCTGCTGCGCGAGGTACGCGGGATCGTGCTGCTGCCACGTCGCGAGGTCGTCGCCGAAGATGCCGCGCATCCACGGGTTGAGATCGGGGATCGGTGCCGACACGCCCCACTGCTTGACGTCCTCGAGCAGCTCGACCTTGCCGGCGACGTACGGGTGCGGCCCGACGTAGAGCAGCGCGTCGATGCCGCTGTGGCTCGCGGCGGCCGCGTACTCGTCGGTGTGGCGCAGCGACAGCTCGAGCGCGCCGAAGCCGCCCATCGACAGCCCGGCGATCGCGCGGCCTTGCTTGGTCGCGAGCGTGCGGTACTTGCCGTCGACCTCGGCGACGAGATCCTTCGTGATGTAGGTCTCGTAGTCGCGCTTCTTCACGCACGTCTTCGCGCGCTGCTTCTGCAGGAACAGCCCGCTCGCGTCCTTCATGCACGCGGCGTAGTCGATCGGCGCGACGCCGTCGGCGTAGAACGCGTCGTCGCCGTCGGGCATCACGACGATCGCCGCGAGCCCGAGCTTGTCGGCGGTCTCGGCGAGGTGGCCGCCCTCGACCCAGTCGTGCTCGTTGCCGCCGAGCCCGTGCAGGTAATAGAACACCGGGTAGTGCTTGCCCGAGGTCTCGTAGTCCGCCGGCAGGTAGACGACGTAGTCCTTGTCGACGCCGAGCGCCGTCGAGTGGAACCGCTCGGTGGTGACGCGGCCGTGCGCGGTCGCGGGCAGCGGTGACGGAGCGGCCGCGGCCTGCTGCGTGGTCGCCGGCGGATCGCCGTGCGAGCACGCCGCGACCGCGATCACGAGCAGCGCGCGCCTCATCGCAGCACCGGCAGGAACGCGACCGCCTGGATGCGCGCGGTGCGGAACGACAGCACGAGCTCGACGAGGTGCTCGGCGGCGCTCGCGAGGTCCGGATCGAGCGCGTGCAGCTCCGCGCCGAGCCCGAACGGCGCCTGGACCTGGCCGATGCCGACGAGCAGGTCGCGCAGCGTCGGCGACGGCGGGTAGACCTCGAGCTCGCCGGCCGGATCGAGCTTGACGAGCTGCGCGGCGTCGGCGACCGCGGCGTCGAGGCCGCCGAGCGCGTCGACGAGCCCGAGCTCCTTCGCCTTCGCGCCGGTCCACACGCGGCCCTGCGCGATCGGCTGCACCTGGTCCGGCGTCATGTGGCGGCCGGCCGCGACACGCGACACGAACTGCTTGTACACGCTCTCCATCGTGCCCTGGATCACCGCCTTCTCGTCGGTCGTCCACGGCGACAGGCTCGCCATCATCGTCGCGCGCTTGCCGCGGCCCATCGGGTACGTCTTGATGCCGAGCTTGTCGGCCGCGCCGCCGAGCGCGAGCTTGCCGCCGACGACGCCGATCGAGCCGGTCAGCGTGTCGGGGAGCGCGTAGATCTTCCGCGCGCCGCTCGAGATGTAGTAGCCGCCGCTCGCGGCGACGTCGCTCATCGACACGATCACCGGCTTCTTCGCGTCGAGCGCCTTGACCTCGCGCCAGATCAGCTCGGAGGCCTGCGCGCTGCCGCCGCCGGAGTCGACGCGCAGCACGACCGCCTTGACGCTGTCGTCCCCCGCGATCGCGCGCAGCGCGGCGACGAGCGTGTGCGCGGCGATCTCCTGGCGCGCGCCGAGCACGCCGTCGCCGCCGCCGTCGACGATGTTGCCGAGCGCGTAGACGAGCGCGACGTGCGGGCCGAGCGGGCGATCCGGCGGCATCGCGCCGAGGAACCGCGCGAGCGCGAGCCAGCCGTGCAGCTGATCCTTGTGATCGGGCTCGAGCTCGATCTTCGTCCACGGCTGCTTGACCTCGTCGCGGAACGCCTCGAACGACGCGACGTCGTCGACGAGCTTCTGCGCCTTCGCGTCGTCGGCCGGGAACAGCGCGGTATCGATCAGCCCCTTCACCGCCGCGGCGTCGAGCTTGCGATCGGCGGCGATGATGTCGACCATCGTCTGGTAGCGCTGGTCGAGGATCGCGCCGAGCGTCTCCTCCATCTCCTTGGACGGCGCGTCGCGCGTCAGCGGCTCCGCCGCGCCCTTGTAGGCGCCGACGTGCAGGAAGTCGGCCTGGATGCCGAGCCGGTCGAGCAGCGGCTTGACGTGCACCGGCATCGCCGCCGGGCCGGTGATCGCGATCTCGCCGAGCGGCGCGAGCCCGATCGTGTCGCACGCGGCGAGCACGAGGTACGTGTTGTTGCTCGCGCCCTCGGCGTGGCAGCGCAGCGTCTTGTGCGCCGCGCGGAACGCCTTCATCGCCGAGCGCAGCTCGATCGCGTCGGGCAGGCTCGCCTCGATCGAGTCGACGCGCAGCACGAGGCCGGTCAGCGTGTCGTCCTTCGCGAGCTCGCGCAGGCGGTCGGCGAGCTGGCGCAGCTCGGTGCCGTGACCGCCGGTCCACGAGAACGCCTCGCGCTCGACGATGCCGCCGTGCAGCCGCAGCACGCCGACGTGCGGCTTGCTCGCGTCGAAGCCGGCCGACTGCTCGGGTGTCTCGTACGGCCCGGGCTTGTCGATGCTGTCCTTGATCTTCGCGAGCGCGCCCTGGATGTCGAAGCCACCCTTGTCGTCGTCGTCGCCGTGGGCGTGCAGCTGCGCGTTGTCCCACGGATCGAGCGAGGCGCTCGCGCCGGAGCCCGCAGCCTGGCCGAACGCGTGATCGAGGGGCGACGGGTGGCGACTGCACGCGACGAGGGCGGCGAGCAGCAGAAGGCGGACCTGCATGGTCCGCTTCATATCACTTACTTCGACGCGGAGCCGCTGGCTTCGGGGGCCGGCGCCGGGGCCGGCGCCGGGGCCGGCGCAGGGGCAGGTGCGGGGGCCGGCGCCGGAGGCGGGGCCGGCGCCGGAGGCGCTTCGGACGCGCCCAGCAGATCGAGCTGCTTCTTCGCCTTCGGGGAATTCGGATAGACGTCGAGGTAGCGCTTCCACGCCTCGATCGCCTGCTCCTTGTTGCCCTGGCGCTGGTAGGTCTCCGCGATGCCGCCGAGCGCCGGCTCGTACTTCGGCGACACGACGAGCGCCGAGCGGAAGTTCGAGAACGCGCTCGCGAACTGCTTCGCGTCGAGGTGGCAGTAGCCCATGCCGGTCAGCGCCTCGACGCCGTTCGTCTTGAGCGCGATCGCCTTCTCGTAGTAGTCCATCGCCTTCGTGCAGTTCGTCTCGGCGAGCTTGTTCGCCTGCGCGAGCAGCGAGTCGTAGTTGCCCGCCGGTGCCGGCGTGCCGCCGCCGTTGCCGGGGTGCGGCGCGGCCGAGCCCCGGCCGTCCTCGGGTGGCAGCGGATCGGTCTTGGCGACCGTCGTGTCGAGCTTCTTCTGCAGCGCGCGCGCGGTGTCGTGATCGGGGCTGCCGGTGAGGATCTGATCGACGAGCGGCTTGGCCGCGTCGGGCTTGCCCTGGGCGTACGCGACGAGCGCGGTCGCGATCAGCACGCGCGCGTCGCCGCCGGCGTCGATCGCGGCGAGCGCCTTCGCGGCATCGTCG
>JBLMXA010000735.1:0-10063 GCA_050257515.1 Acidobacteriota bacterium
GCCGTACGCGCCCGGCGATCTGCCGCCGGTGCTCGATCTCGAGACGAACGGCGGCCTCACGCAGGACCAGGTCGTCGCGGCGGTGAAGGCCTGGGTCGATCACGTCACCGCCGCGATCGGCCGGCCGCCGATCGTCTACGCCGGGCTCTACTCGTGGCCGTCGCTCACGAACAGCGCCGACTTCACGACGTCGCCGCTGTGGGTCGCGCAGTACACGAGCGCCGCGTGCCCCGACATCCCGCTGCCGTGGACGCGCTGGATGTTCTGGCAGGACACCGCGAGCGGCTCGGTTGCCGGCGTGCCGGGCGCGATGCTCGACATGGACCTCTACAACGGCACCCTCGACGATCTGGTCGCGTTCGCCACCGGCGCGCCGCCGCCGAGCTGCGCGACCCTCGATGCCGCCGGCGGCACGATCGACGACGGCGATCCGTGCTTCGTCGCCGGCGGCCCGGCGAGCTACCTGCGCCACGTCACCGGCGCCGGCGAGGGCGGCACGCTGGTGTGGACGCACGCGACGGCGGCCGCGAGCGAGGCGAACTACGCGCAGTGGAACCTCGATCTCGCCGAGGGCGGCCGCTACCTCGTCGAGGCGTACACCGATCACGCGTACGCGCAGTCGAAGCAGGCCGCGTACCTCGTGCACGCGGCGAGCGGCGACACCGTGGCTGTCATCGACCAGAGCGCGGTCGACGGCTGGCAGACGCTCGGGGACTTCGAGCTCGCCGCCGGCAGCGGCCAGTACCTCCACCTCGCCGACAACACCGGAGAGCCCGCGACGGACAACGTGCAGCTCGTGTTCGACGCGATCCGGCTGACGCGCGACGAGCCGTCCGCGCCACCGAAGCAGGGCGGAGGCTGCTCGACGACCGGCGGCGGCGCCGGCGCGCTCCTCGCACTGCTCGCGCTCACATCGCGAAGGCGATCACGATCGCACCGACGACCAGCGTCACCGCGATCGCGCTGACGATGCCGATCCAGCGCCGGGTGTGGCGCGCCGGCGCGACGACGACGCCGCCGGTCGGCTCCGTGCGCGGCGGCGTCGGGTTCGCGCGCGGCGGCGCGAGCGTCTGGATCCCGACCGGCGTGTTGAGCCGGTACAGGTTGCGCGGCTCGAGCGTCTCGCGCAGTCCGGCGCGCAGCTCGTCGATCGTCTGGATCCGGTGCTCGCGTTCGGTCATCGCGCGGCCGACCAGCTCGACGAACGCCGGCGACGCGTCGTTGCGATACGCCGCGATCGGATCGTACTGACCGATGTTGATCTTCATCAGCGTGTCGGCGATGCCCTTGGCCTCGAACGCCTTCCGGCCGGTCGCCATCTCGTAGAGGATCGCGCCCATCGCCCACACGTCGGTCCACGCGCCGATCTGATCGCTCTGGCCCTGCGCCTGCTCGGGCGCCATGTAGGACGGTGTGCCGAGCATGGCGAACATGCCGGTCGTCTTGATCATGCCGCGCAGCTTCGACACGCCGAAGTCGAGCAGCTTCACGCGGTCGTCGCCGACATCGTCGATCGCCATGAAGATGTTCTCGGGCTTCATGTCGCGATGCGTGATGCCGTTGCGGTGCGCGAGCGACAGCGCCGACATCGTCTGGTCGCCGATGCGCGCGATCGCGTCCCACGGCATCGGCCCTCGCGACATCCGGCGATCGAGGGTCGCACCGTGCAAGTACTCGAGCACCATGCAGGGCGCCCCGTCGGGGAACTCGTCCCAGTCGGTGACCTCGACGACGTTCGGGTGGCGCAAGCCGGCGAGCATCTCGGCCTCGCGCTCGAACCGCTCGAGCGCCTCCTGGTTGTCGGCGAGCTGCGGCAACAGCCGCTTGATCGCGAACTGCCGCTGCAGCTTCACGTGGCGCGCCTCGTACACCGCGCTCATGCCGCCCTCCCCGAGCTTGCGGACGATGCGGTAGCGGCCGGCCACCACCGCGTCGATCCACGGATCGTCCTTCACCTGTGGAGATCCTACGCTCGACGGCGCGAGCTCTGCACCCCGACATGTGCGATCGGGTCGTCAGCGAGCCTGCATGCACAGCTCGATGCGATGGACGACCAGAACATCCGACGAGGGTCCTGCCTTGATCCGGATCAGCGTATTTCCGTCTCCGGACGTGATCTCGGTCGTCATGTCGGCGGCGTACCACGCATAAGGTGCGACGTTGCTCACCGAGTCGGTCGGCGAGCTGCCGGTGCCGACGAACGTCTGCCAGTTGAAGCTGCCGCTCGTCGTCGTGTCGAAGCTGCGGCCGTAGATCGCGAGCGTCGCGCTGTCGATCGCGGTGACGCCGACCGTGCTGATCTCGAGATCGACGAAGTCGCTGCCGTCGAGCTGCAGCCCGCCTTCCGCGAGGTACGGATCGACGTACGACGGCGTGAACCCGATCTGGTAGCCGTACGCGCCGGCGTGATCGCGCGACGTGTCGGGCAGGCCGTCGACCTCGTACACCGCGTACGCCGTGCCCTGCGAGTCGGCCCACCGGATGCGATACGCGGTCTGTCCCGGCGCGCCCGACATGCACGGCCCGCCGGTGATCACGCCGGTCGCCGCGTCGCTGCCGCCGCCCCCGGCGTCGTGCAGGCCGCCGCCGCCGTCACCGCCGCCGCCGCCGTCACCGCCGCCGCCGCCGTCGTGCACGCCCGTGCCGCCATCGTGACCGCCGCCATCTCCGCCGCCGCTCGCGTCACCGCCATTACCGATCGCCGCGTCGCTGCCGCGGTCGCGCGGGTGCCCGCAGGCCGCGAGCATGACGATCGCGATGAAGACGGGGCGCACGCCGCGCGTCATAGCGCAGCGATGTATCCTCGCGCCATGAAAACCTTGGTCGCGCTGTGCGCGCTGTGCGCTCCCGCCTTCGCAGGCGACGTGTTCGACGTCTGCAAGGGCGAGTCGAAGACGGTGGTCGCGGGCACGGGCCAGCTGTCGATCGCGGTCGTCTACCCGACCGGCTTCCCGGTGACGACCACGCCGGTGATGCGCAACGCGGTCGGCGCGGCGCTCGCGAGGGCCGAGAAGGCCAGGATCGTGCCGGCCAAGGACGTCGAGGCGGCGAAGAGGCTGGTCGGCGAGAAGAAGTGGAGCGACAAGACCGACGTGTGCGGCTACGCGCCGTCGCTCGTCGCCGTGCTCGGCCTCGTCCATCCGAACCTGTCGACCGCGCACGCGCAGGTCCAGTGCGACGACAAGAACCAGTGCCAGCTGATCGTCGATCTCGAGCGCCACGGCCGCCCCACGGCGGAGCGCTTCGTCCGCTACGTCGCGCCGCTGTCGGGCCCCAAGGACAAGGTCGACACGATCACCGCCGCCGCGAAGCACCTGGTCGCCAAGGGCGTCCCGCCCGACGTGCCGAAGGCCGGCCTCGCGGTGACCCAGCTCGAGACCGGCAAGGTGACGACGCGCAGCGACGCCGACGGCGCGCTCGAGCTCGATCGCGCGATGGAGGCCAGCCCGGCGTTCGCCACGTGCGGGCCGAAGAAGCGCAAGAGCGCGCACGACGTCCGCGGCTACTGGGCGGAGTGGAAGCTCAACGCGCGCGGCACCGCGATGGAGGTGTTCGTCAAGCCGTTCGGCGGCGCGGACCCGCAGGACGACGACGCCGCGAGGTGCCTCGCGAACGCGCTCCGTCACCTGCAGATGGCCTGCCCGCGCGACGGCAAGGTCATCCCGGTCAAGACCGCGATCTGCCTGTAGGATGAACGGGTGAGGCTAGCGGCGGTCCTGGTGGTGGCGCTGAGCGGCATCGCGATCGCGAGGCCCGCCCACAAGACCCGGAGGAGGCACTCGAGCGAGCCGATCGACCGGTCGCGGTTCTCCGCGCCCGCCGATGCCGACCAGCAGCCCGCGGTGCGCTACGCCGCGCTGGCCCAGGATGCGTGCGAGGCGGAGCTGACCTCGCGCAAGATCGGCTTCACGCGCGAGCCGGCTCCCGGCGTGCGCGGTGGGGTACGAGTGACGACGCCGCTCCACGGCGTGGTGTTCCGCACGAACGACAAGGATCACGGCTCGAGCCGCTACGAGATCACCGACTGCCGGCTCGTGCTCGCGCTCGACGATTTCGCGAAGATCCTCGCGACCCATGACATCGTCGAGGTGCGTCATTATTCCATCTACCGCGCGCCGCCGAAATCGTGGCCCGAGGGCAAGCTCGGCTCTCGCCACAACGGCGCGCTCGCGATCGATGCCGCGCGTTTCGTCAAGAGCGACGGCAGCTTCCTCGACGTGCTCCAGCACTTCCACGGCGCGATCGGCGCGAAGACCTGCGGCGAGGGCGCCGGCCCGCACCCCGTCACTCCCGAAGCGACCGAGATCAGAGAGATCCTGTGCGACGCGGTGGCGCAGCACCTGTTCAACGTGGTGCTGACGCCGAACTACAACCGGCCACACCGCAATCATTTCCACCTCGAGATCACCGAGGGAGCGCATTGGTTTCTCGTGCACTGACCTCGCCGTGATGGCAGGATACGAAGACATGCTGGCCGTCGAAGTTCCTGTCCTCAAGACCGTCGTGCTGGGTGGAGTGGCGCTGGGGATGGCGGCGTTGCTTCATCATCCTCACGCCCACGCGTCGAAGCACCGGCTGTCGCTGCACGCGCCCGTGCGTGCCGACGCGCTCTACCTGACGGTGTTCGCCGACGGCGACATCGAGGTGGCGCGCGACGACGCGAACCTGCGGCCGCTGACGTTCACCACGCGCGCGTTCATCAACGACGGCTGCGAGTGGCTCGGCATCGAGCGGCTGACGCCGATCGACGCCACTCGCTACGCGTACTCCTACGACGAGTCGATCTTGCAGTGCATGCCGGACGCTCACCCGTGCATCAAGACGCCTCGCACGGGCATCGTCACGGTCGACGAATAGCTCGCATCACGGGCGCGGGGGCCCCAAGCCGGCTAGAGTTGGGGCATGCGCCGTTCGCTCCTCATTGCCCTGCTCGCCGCGTGTGCCTGCTCCGCGAAGCCGCCGAGCGGCACGCCGCCCGCGGGAGAGCGCACGCTGCCGGTCGCGCCGACCGCGAGCGCCCAGCCCGCGGCGCCGGCGCCGGCCGATCCGCCCGCTCACCCCAGCGATCCGCGCGAGGCCGCGCTCGCCAGGACGGTCGCGCGCCTGCTCGAGCACGACCACCTGCTGCACAAGAAGCTCGACGACGAGCTGTCGCGCGCGGCGTTCACGACGTACCTCGATCACCTCGACGGTGCGAAGCTGTTCCTGCTCAAGTCCGATCGCGACGAGCTCGGCCGCTACGCCGACAAGATCGACGACGAGATGCACTCGGGCTCGCTCGACCTCGCGCACGCGGGCGAGAAGATCTTCGTGGAGCGCGTCGAGCAGGTCGACAAGATCGTGGCGAGCTTGCTCGCCAAGCCGCTGAACCTCGACGACCAGGAGTTCATCGAGACCGATCCGAAAAAGCTCGAGCCGCCCGCCAACGATCAGGAGCTCGCCGATCGCTGGCGCAAGCGCCTCGAGCTCGAGGTGCTCGAGCGCGTCGGCCAGATGGAGACGCGGCTCGACAAGGAGAAGAAGGCGCGCGAGGAGCAGAAGACGAAGAAGCCGGGTGCGAAGGCTCCGGCTGCGGGCTCGGCGTCGGATTCGGACTCGGATCGCGCAGATGACTCGGTGCCGCTCAACGAGATCCCGCCGACGACCGAAGGCCGCGAGGCCAAGGCCCGCAGCGACCTCGCGAAGATGTACGCGGGCCGGTTCGCGCGGCTGCGCCATCCCGGCCAGCTCGACGCGGCGAGCGATCTCATCAACGCGGTCACCGCGACGCTCGATCCGCACACCGACTACCTGCCGCCCGCCGAGAAGGCGAACTTCGACATCCAGATGACGGGCTCGCTCGAGGGCATCGGTGCGTCGCTGCGCGAGCACGATGACTACATCGAGGTCGTCGAGATCGTCCCCGGCGGCGCCGCGTACCGCCAGGGCAAGCTCGCGCCGAACGACACGATCCTCGCCGTGCAGTCCGACGGCAAGGACTGGGTCGACGTCGTCGACATGCGGCTCGACGATGTCGTCAAGATGATCCGCGGCCCGAAGGGCACGACGGTGCGGCTGCGCGTGCGCAAGCCCGACGGTCACGAGGAGACGATCGCGATCACGCGCGACGTGATCGTCATCGAGGAGTCGTACGCGCGCGGCGCGTTGCTCCAGCGCGGCGGCAAGACGTACGGCTACATCCACCTGCCCGAGTTCTACGGCGGGCCGGATGGCTCGCGCACCGCGTCCGCCGACGTCCACCGCCTGCTCAAGGAGCTCGCGAAGAAGAAGGTCGCCGGCGTCGTGCTCGACATCCGCTCCAACGGCGGCGGCCTGCTGCAGGATGCGGTCAAGCTCACCGGCGAGATGATCGACAAGGGCCCGGTCGTCCAGGTCCGCGACAGCGCCGGGCACAAGGAAGTGCTCGACGACGACGACAGCGGCGAGGACTACGCCGGGCCGCTGATCGTGCTCGTCGACCGGTTCAGCGCGTCGGCCTCCGAGATCCTCGCCGGCGCGCTGCAGGACTATCACCGAGCGGTGATCGTCGGCACCGGGCCATCGACGCACGGCAAGGGCACCGTGCAGAAGCTCGTCGATCTCGATCGCGTCTCCGGCGCGCACGACGACCTCGGCGTCCTCAAGATCACGGTCGAGCAGTTCTTCCGGGTCAGCGGCGCGTCGACCCAGCTCGAGGGCGTGGTGCCCGACATCGTGCTGCCCGATCCGACCGGCTACCTCGACACCGGCGAGCGCAAGCTCGATCACGCGATCGCGTGGTCGCAGATCGCGCCCGCGCCGCACGACGACTGGAAGGCGACCTGGAAGGTTCCGGCGCTCGTGCAGAAGAGCACGATGCGCGTCGCGAAGAGCCCGGTGCTGTCGAAGATCGCCGCGGCGAACCAGATCCTGCGCGCGCAGCGCGAGGACACGCGGATGCCGCTGCAGTACACGGCGTGGGAGGCGCGCAGGAAGACGCTGCAGACCGCGCTCGACTCCGCGTCGCCCGACCTGTCGAAGGCCAAGCCCGCGCTCGCGGTCACGCCGATCGACGGCAACGACACGGCGGCGAGCGCGCCCGGCCCCGGCGTCAAGCCCGACGCACGGCCGATGAAGTGGCGCGACGCGCTCGCACGCGACCCGTGGGTCGACGAGTGCGTGTCGATCCTCGGCGACATGAAGTGACGTCGCGCGGGGCGTTCACGGGGCAGCGCTCGCCCGGCCCGTTCCACTGCGTCGCGTGCCAGACGTACGTCACCGGGACCGCGAGCGGCCACTGCCCGCGCTGCGGCTGGGTCCCGCCGCGCGTGCTGGCTCTCCCCGAAGCCGCGGCGCGCTCCTCGCTCGTGCTCGTGCTCGTGCTCGTGCTCGTGTTCTGCGTCGTCGTCTACCAGTAGAACGTGCCGCCGAACGACAGCGCGATGCCGGTCAGCCCGAAGCGTGCGACGTCGTACTCGGTCGTCGGGGCCGGCGGCGGCGGCACCTGATCGTTCTGCGCGATCGCGAACACGACGAGATCGGCCTCGATCGCCCACGACTGCCAGCGGTGCTCGACGCCGCCGCCGATCCTGATCGCGCCGCGTGCCTTGCGCTCGACGTCGGGCGCGTCCTTGCCGTACACGCTCGCGACGCCGAGACTTCCGAGCGCGAGCACGTTCCAGGGCTGCTCGGCCATGAACCGGTAGCGAACGTTGGCCCACAGCGCGCCGGTCGACAGCGTGTTGTTCTCGCCGCCGCCGCCCGCCAGCGATAGCCCGAGCTGGATCGACGGCCGCAGCCGGTACGCGCCGGCGAGCTCGAACGCGCCGAGCCCGACCGCGTTGACGCCATCGACGTGCGGCTTCGCCGACATCGCCGCGAGCGACAGCGAGACCGACCACGGCCGCGCCATCACGAGCGAGGCGGGTTCGGGCGCGACCTGGCCGGGCGCCTGCGCGTGCGCGACGGCGGTCATCGCGGCGACGAGGACGAGCGCGAGGCGCATGCGTCGACTATCTTACACCCGGTCCCATGCTGCTCCGCGAGACGTTTCCGGCCGGCGCGTTCGAGTGCAACTGCACGGTGCTCGCGTGCGGCGACACCAAGGACGCCGTCATCATCGATCCGGGTGGCGAGGTCGAGAAGATCGCAGAGATCGTCGCGCACTACGACCTCGCGGTGCGCGCGATCGTCCACACCCACGCCCACCTCGACCACATCTACTGCACGCGCGACGTCAAGCAGGCGCACGGCGGCGAGATCTGCCTCCACAAGGGCGACGCATTCCTCTACGACGGCTTCGCGATGCAGGCCGCGATGTTCGGCTGGAAGGTCCGGCCGACCGTCGCGGTCGAGCGCTGGGTCGAGCACGGCGACACGATCGCGCTCGGCAAGCGCACGCTCGAGGTGATCCACACGCCCGGCCACACGCCGGGCTCGGTGTGCTTCGAGGTGGTCGATCCCGATGCCGGCCGCCTGCTGTTCGCGGGCGACACGCTGTTCCGCCGCAGCGTCGGCCGCACCGACCTGCCCGGCGGCGACGGCGCGCAGCTGCGCCGCTCGATCCGCGAGCGCCTGTACACGCGCGAGCTCGACACGCTCGTGATCCCCGGCCACGGCCCGACCACGTCGCTCGCCGAGGAAGCGCGCGGCAACCCGTTCGTCCAGCGCGCGTAATCTCCGGCGCGCCCGGCACCTCACCGGGTATGCCGATTCCCGTGCTCGATCATCGCAGCTTCGACACCGTGGCCGCCGCGCCCGGCGTCACCGTCCTCGACTTCACCGCCGCCTGGTGCGGCCCCTGCAAGACGCTCGGCGCCGTGCTCGACGTGCTCGCGGGCGAGCTCGCCGGCCGCGTGCGGTTCGCCGCGGTCGACGTCGACGCGAGCCCCGAGCTCGCGCAGCGGTTCATGGTCAAGTCGATGCCGACGCTCGTCGTCACGCGCGACGGCCGCGAGGTCGGCCGCATCGTCGGCGCGCGGCCCAAGGCGTTCGTCGCGGGCGTGATCGCGCGCGCGCTCGCCGGCGACGCCGCGATCGCGGCGCCCTAGTCGTCCGGAGGTGCGGGCGCCGGCGGCGGCTCGGCGCGGCGCGCGCGACACGCGTCGATCCTCGAGTTGCCGTAGTGCGCCGAGATCGCGTACGTGATCGCCGCGACCGCCGACGGCAGGCCGACGAGCACGCCGAAGCCTCCCTCCGCCGTGCAGCTGTCGGCGTTGTAGCCGGGCGGGTGGCTCGAGCTGCAGGCGCTCGCGCCGACGAGGAAGGCGACGCCGAGCACGATGCCGAGCGAGCCGGCGAGCTCGCCCAGACGATCGACCGCGGGCGCCGCCCTCGACGTCGTGCAGTCGCCCGGTGGTTGCGGCGGCGGCGCCGGACCGCGCACGGCCGCGAACGAGCACGACGCGAGCGCGAGCAGGCAGCCACGCATCCCGCCATCGTATCCGCGCGGGGCGCGGCAGGCTCGGGCAATCTCAGGCTGCGCCCTGCATGCACGCCTCGAGCTGCTTGCGCGCGCGGTGCAGCAGCACCGCGACGTGACCCGGCGTGACGCCGAGCGCGCGCGCCGCCTCGTCGCCCGACAGCTCCTCGAGCACGCGCAGCGCGATCACGTGGCGATGGACGTCGCCGAGGCGGCCCAGGCACGTCACGAGCTGCGCGGTGGTCTCGGCGCGATCGAGCGCGACGTCGGGCGCCGGCTCGCTGGTCGCGAGCGGCTCGCCGTCGACATCGACGTGCGGCCTCGCGTGATGGTGCCGCCGCCGCGCGTTGCGCGCGCCGTTCTTGACGATCGCGACGAGCACGCGCGCGGCGTCGTCGGGGCGGTCGCGGAGCGCGTCGGCCTCGGGGCGCTGCAGCAGCACGTGAAACGCATCCTGCACGACGTCGAGCGCGTCCTCGGCGGACACGCCCTCGCGCCGGGCGACCGCGGCGAGCCGGCCCGCATGATCGTGCGCCAGGCGCGCGACCCAGTCCGCACAGCAGCACGAGGGGATCTCGGACACTCCCCCGTAAGGTGCCCGACCGGCGGAACATTACAAGCTACAGTTCGCCGATGGCTGGACGTGCCATCGTGTTCGACCTCGACGGCACCCTCGTCGACTCG
>JBLMXA010000736.1:0-3198 GCA_050257515.1 Acidobacteriota bacterium
GCGCGCCCGATCGTGTCGATCAGCTCCCGCGCGACCATGCCGAGCGCGAACACGTCGCCGCGATCGTCGGTGTCGCCGCCGCGCAGCTGCTCGGGCGCGAGGTAAGGCGCGACAGCGAGCGGCGGCGCGAACGGAAGCGGCGTCGTCGAGTCGCGCGTGCGCGCCGAGCTCCAGTCGACGAGGCAGAGCGGAAACCGCCGCGCGCCCGGTGGGAACACGATCGCTCGCGGCGACACCGCGCGGTGGACGAGGCCACGAGCATGCGCGTAGGCGAGGGTCTCGGCGACGTCGCGGACGATCGCGACGACCTGGACCACCGACAGCGCGCGCGTCGCGATCTGCTGCGTGAGCGTCGGCCCGACGACGATCTCGGTCGCGACCCACGGCCGGCGATCGGCGAGCGTGCCGCACTCGTAGACGCGGGGAATGCCGGGATGGTCGAGCGCTTCGACGATGCACGCTTCTCGCAGGAGCTGGACCGCGAGCGCGCTGTTCCACGGCGCCGCGGCCGGCAGCACCTTGAGCGTCACGCGGCGCGGCAGCACGCGGTGGGTCGCCTCGTAGAGGTGGCCGGTGCCGCGCGTCGGCGCGCTGCGCTCGATCACGTACTCGCCGATCCGCGCCCCCGGCCCTAGCTCTCCGAGCAACAATCCGTCCGTGTCCGTGGCGCGCGGTGTTCGATCCGGCATGGGCGCGGGAAGTGCAGTGAACGTGCCTCCGGAAGTAGTTGGACGTGCAACCACGTGGCTGCGGTCTCGCTGCCCCACGGGCTTCTCGACTTGCCAGCAACGCGTATGCGCTGTGGGCTTCCCTACGCGCGCGACAGTTCCGCACGCGCGGCGTGCCCGCACGCTCCCGTGCGCCGGTACCCCGAGCGCGGTAGTGCCTGCACACCCGTAAGTGCGCCGCGCGCCAGACACTCCGCACGCAGCAGACACCGCGCACGCGTGTGCCACGCGGCACGATACCCGCATTGCGTTTGCGACGATGCTCCAGCTCGATCCTCGCTCGCTTCGCACGTCGGCCCAGCAACCAGTGGAGAGCGACGCGGTGCACCTCGACTGGACGCTCGCGCTCGCCGGCGGCGAAGGCGTGCGGCTCGCGGAGTACGTGCAGCGTCGCTTCGGCCGCCGCATTCCGAAACAGTACTGCGCGCTCCTGGGCACCCGCTCGATGCTGGAGCACACGCTCGACCGGCTGAACAAGCTGACGCCGCCCAGCCGCACGCTGACCGTGATCGGCGCGTACCACGGCGACATCGCGATGCCGCAGCTCGCGAGGCGCAGCGACCACGTGTTCCGGCAGCCGTCGTCGCGGGACACCGGCATGGCGCTCTACGTCGCGCTCGCGATGATCAAGCGCTGGACGCCGAACGCGATCGTGACCATCACGCCGACGGACCACTACGTCGCGCCCTCGGCGAAGTACATCGAGCAGGTGCGCGCGGCGCGCGGCGTCGCGGCGCGCATCCGCGACCAGGTCGTGGTCCTCGGCGCGCACCCGAGCGAGCCCGATCCCGAGCTGGGCTACCTGTCGCTCGGCGAGCGGCTCGTCGAGGTCCCGCACGTGCGGCGGCTCGTCGGGTTCGTCGAGAAGCCGAGCGTGCAGCTCGCGCAGGAGCTGCGCCAGCAAGGCTCGCTGTGGAACACGATGGTCACGTGCGCGACCGTCGATGCGCTGTGGGAGCTCGGCCGCGCCGCCGAGCCGCGGCTCATCGACATCCTCGAGTCGTTCGTGCCGCTCGTCGGCACGCCCGACGAGGACGATGCCATCGAGTACATCTACCGCGCGTACCTGCCGGTGAGCTTCTCGCGCGACATGCTCGAGCGCGTGCCGGCGCGACTGTGCGCGATGGAGCTCGAGGGTGTCGAGTGGAGCGACTGGGGGAGACCCGAGCGGATCGAGACCGTGCTCGCGCTGCGCCGCTCGCGCGCGCTCGTTCCGGGTCGAGCGCTGGCGCCGTGACCGACGGAGGGCGACCGCTCTGGCCCGGTCGACCCTTTCCCCTCGGCGCGCACTACGACGGCTACGGCACGAACTTCGCCGTCTACTCGAGCGTCGCCGAGCGTGTCGAGCTGTGCCTGTTCGACAACGGGCACGCCGGCGGGCACGAGGAGCGCGTCCCGCTCGCGCTGGGAATCGGTCAGGTCTGGCACGTCTACCTGCCCGAGGTCGGGCCGGGCACGCGCTACGGGTTCCGCGTGCACGGGCCGTGGGACCCGGCGCGCGGCCTGCGCTGCAACCCGAACAAGCTGCTCGTCGACCCGTACGCGCGCGCGATCTCGGAGGGCCTGCACTGGTGCCCGGCGCTGCTCCCGTACGACGGCGACCCGCTCGGCAAGATGTCGACCGAGGACTCGGCGCCGTTCACGTTCCGCTCGGTCGTCGCACAGCCGTACTTCGACTGGGGCAACGACCGCCGGCTCGAGACCCCGTGGAACCAGACCGTGATCTACGAGGCGCACGTCAAGGGGCTCACCGCGCGCCACCCCGACGTCCCCGAGGCGCTGCGCGGCACCTACGCCGGCCTCGCGCACCCCGCGATCAACCGCCACCTCACGCGGCTCGGCGTCACGGCGGTCGAGTTGCTGCCCGTGCACACGTTCGTCCACGACGGCTTCCTGCTCGATCGCGGGCTGCGCAACTACTGGGGCTACAACTCGATCGGCTACTTCGCGCCGCACCCCGAGTACGTGAGCGTGCGCAACGCGATGGCCCCGGTCGCCGAGTTCAAGCAGATGGTGCTCGCGCTGCACCGCGCCGGCATCGAGGTGATCCTCGACGTCGTCTACAACCACACGGCGGAGGGCAACCACATGGGCCCTTCTCTGTCGTTCCGCGGGCTCGACAACGCCGCGTACTACCGGCTCTCCGCCGAGGCGCCGGGCTACTACGACGACTACACGGGCACCGGCAACACGCTCAACATGCGGCACCCGCACGTGCTGCAGCTCGTGATGGACTCGCTGCGCTACTGGATCGAGGAGATGCACGTCGACGGGTTCCGCTTCGACCTCGCCGCGGCGCTCGCGCGCGGCCTCCACGAGGTCGATCGCCTCGGCGCGTTCTTCGACCTGATCCAGCAGGACCCGGTCGTGTCGCGCGTCAAGCTGATCGCCGAGCCGTGGGACGTCGGCGAGGGCGGCTACCAGGTCGGCAACTTCCCGCCGCTGTGGAGCGAGTGGAACGGCAAGTACC
>JBLMXA010000737.1:0-13864 GCA_050257515.1 Acidobacteriota bacterium
GCATCGTCGAGGTCACCGCCGATCCGTGGAGCGATGCGGCGGCGCTCGGGCTCGAGCTCGGCCGCGAGCTGGAGAAGTAGAAGGTCGATCGATGAAGCACCTCGACGAAACGGGAAAGGTCTGCGAGCGCCACGCGGCGGTGTCCGACGAACGCATGCACGAGCTCGCGGTGCTCGGCTCGCGCACGTCGGGGTTTCACCACGACGCGGCGTCGAAGCTGCAGAGCCTCGTGATGGCGCTCGACGAGATCGGCGAGCTCGCCGACGAGGCCAGTCCCGAGCTGCGTGCCGAGCTCGACACCGCGCACGGCGCGCTCCGCGATCTGCACGCGCTGCTCAACGACAACCGCGGGCTCGCGAAGCCGCCGCAGCTGACGCTCGTCAAGCTGCGCGACGTCGTCGCGCGCGCGGCGCAGCGCGTCGGCGTGCGGCTGCGCGGCGAGCCGGGCGATGCCGACGTGCGCGTGGCGGTGCCGCTGATGACGCACGGCATCGAGCTGCTGCTCGATCTCGTCGGCGGCGCGAGCTCGCACGGGCGGATCGTCGAGCTGGCGGTCGCGCATGCGGGTGATCGCGTCAGGCTCGCGCTGTCTGGACCCGCCGGCGCACGGCCGGCGGCGCGCGCGGACGAGGTGTTCGCGTTCGCCGCCTATGCCGTGCACCGCAACCAGGGCGAGCTGACGTGCCTCGGCGACGACAAGGTCGTCGTCGAGCTGCCGCTAGCCCGGGCTTAGGTCTCCGGCGTCGAGCTCGTACGCGTCGAGCACCGCGCGCGCGAGCTCGCGATCGCGCGCGGCGGTCGGCTCCACGAGCTGCGCGGCGACGAGCGCCTCGATCCGCGCGCGCAGCGGGGGCGGCGGCCGCGCGATCGGCAGCGCGCGCATGTACTCGAGCTTCGGACGCACCGCGCCGTTGAGCGCGGGCGGGAACCGGCGCCGCGCGTACCACCGATACAGCGGCGAGTTGAGGATCGCGAGCAGCACGCGATCGTCCGACGGCAGGATCCACACGGTCGTGTCGGGCACGAGCTCGCCGCTCGCGTCGAGGCAGCACGCGGGCGCGGTCTGGATGTCCTGATAGAGCAGGCGCGGCGCGCGTGACCTCGCGAGCGGCACGACCGGATCCTGCAGCTCGTACCAGCGATACGCGCCGGGCTTGCGGCCGTGCCACGCGCCGCGATGCTCCGGTGGCCGCGGCTCGAGCGCGTCGCGGAACCGTGCGAGGTGCGCGCGCAGCCTCGGCAGGTGCGCGAGCGACGTGCCGCGATCGACGAGCAGGATGTAGCGATCGAGCGCGGCGGGGCGCCAGCGCCGGACGTCGCGGCCCTTGACGAACGGCCGGATCAGCGCCGCCGCGGCGGGCTCGGCGTCGAGCAGCCGCGCGCGCGTGTCGCCGTCGATCACGAACGCGCGGTTGCAGCCGGTGACGATCCCGCGCGACGGCTTGCCGGGCAGCACGTCGCCGAGCGCCGGCCACCGGCGCGCGAGCTCGTCGAGGACCGCGGCGTCGGCGGGCGCGTCGATGTGCCACGGTTCGGCGCGCCAGCGCGCGCGCGCGTGGACGATCCCCGGCGCGGCCAGCGCGGCGGCGACCGGCGTCGCGTCGGTGACGCGGCGCGCGTGCGGTTCGCGCGGCGTACCGCCGACGGTGCCCCACACGATGCAGGGAAACGCGTCGGCGTCGCGGAACAGCGGCAGCGCGCGCGCGAAGTCGACGATGCCCTCGACACTGCCCTCGCGCGCGAGGAACGCGCGCAGCGGCCGCGCGTACGCCGCGGTCAGCCACTTGTCGGGCACGACGAGGCAGTAGCGCCCGCCGCGGCGCGCGATCTTGTGCGCGAGCTCGACGAAGTACACGTACAGATCGGCGACGCCGTCGTAGCTCGCGTACGCCCGCAGCGGCTGCTTGCGCGCGCCGAGCCGCTCCTGCCGTACGTACGGCGGGTTGCCGACGATCGCGTCGACCCGCGGCCACGGCAGCGCGAGCGCGTCGCCGACCCGCAAGCGCTCGCGCAGTGCCGGGACCGGTGCGCCCACGAACCGCTCGACCGCGTCGCGCGCCGCGGCGACCGCGCGCGCGTCGATGTCGGCGCCGGCGAGGCAGCGCGCGGCGACCTCGCGCCTCGCGCGCGCGCCTCCGCCGAGCGCGTCCGCGAGCACGCGCACGATCTCGATCAGAAAAGCCCCCTCGCCGATCGCCGGATCGCACACGACGAGCTCGTCGGCGCGGCGCGTCGCGAGCAGCGGCTCGAGCGCGCGCCTCACCATCGGCTCGCACACGTCGCGCGGCGTGTAGACCACGCCGTGGTCGTTCGGACGCTCGCGCGCGACGGGCATCGCCGCGACGATCGCATATAACTCGGCGGATGCGCACGTTCATGCTCGCCGCGCTGATCGCCTGCTCGCCGCCGCCGGCGCCCAAGGCGCCGGGACCTCGGACCTCGGACCTCGGGCCTCCACTCAAACCGGCCTCCGTGGAAGCCCGAAGCCCGAAGCCCGAGGCCCAGCCACCGGCTCGCACGCAGGACACCGTCGACCGCCAGTTCGGCCTCGAGGTCCACGATCCGTACCGATGGATGGAGGGCACCGACAACCGCGAGCTCCACGCCTGGCTCGTCGAACAGGGGGCACGCGCCGAGCAGCAGCTCGCGAAGCTGCCCGAACGCGCCGCGCTGCGCGCGCGCGTCTCCGAGCTCGGCCTCGGCGTCGCCGCGGTGTTCGACGTCCAGCTCGGCGGCGAGCGCACGTTCTACAAGCAGGTCCCCGCCGGCGAGCAGCTCGCGAACCTCGTCGTCCGCGACCGCGACGGCAAGGATCGCGTGCTCGTCGCGCCCGCGGCGCTGTCGACGCCCGAGCACCACGTCGCGGTCCACGCGTATGCCGCATCGCTCGACGGCAAGCTCGTCGCGTACGTGCTCGCGGCCGGTGGCGGCGAGGTCGGCACGCTCCACGTCATGGACGTCGCGACCGGCAAGGACCTGCCCGATCAGATCGATCGGATCTGGGGCGAGGGCAGCGCGGCGTGGCTCGCCGACGGCCGGAGCTTCTTCTACACCCAGCTCGCGGAGCCGCAGCCCGGCGTCGATCCGATGGCGAACCAGCTCGCACGCTTGCACCGGCTCGGCGAGCCCGTCGAGCGCGACGTCACGATCCTCGGTCGCGGCCCGGGCGCGACGATGAAGCTCGCGCCCGAGGAGTGGCCCGGGCTGTGGGCGCCGCCGGGCACCGGCTACGTGCTCGCGTTCGTCGGCGGCGCGCACAGCGAGCAGCGCGTCGCGATCGCGAAGCTGTCGGCGCTCGATCTCTCCGGCGCCGGCAAGACGCCGTGGCGCGAGCTTTGCGGCTACGCCGACGGCATCGAGACCGCCGTCGTCCACGGCGATCGCGTGTACATGACGACGTTCGCGGGCGCGCCGAACCGCAAGCTGATCTCGGTGCCGATCGGCAAGCCCGACCTCGCGAAGGCGCGCGTCGAGATCGCCGAGCGCGCCGACGCGCCGCTCGTGTCGGCGAGCCCCGCGAAGGACGCGATCTACCTCGTCCACCGCGTCGACGGCCGCGCGCGGCTGTCGCGATGGCCCTGGCGCGGCAAGCCGACCGACATCGCGCTGCCCGAGGAGGGCTGGATCCCCGACATCGCGACCGACCTGCGCCGCGACGGCATCACGTTCCAGCTCGAGACCTGGCTGCACCCCGGCTCGTACTTCCGCTTCGAGCGCCAGCAGCTCGCGCCGACGCACCTCGCGTCGACGACGACCGCCGACGTCTCGCGCGTGGCCGTCGACGAAGTGCAGGCGACCTCCGCCGACGGCACGCACGTGCCGCTGACGATCCTGCACGGCAAGGACGTCGCCCTCGACGGCTCGCACCCGGCGCTGCTCTACGGCTACGGCGCGTACGGCGCGTCGCAGTCGCCCGGCTTCTCGGCGACGCGGCTCGCGTGGATCGAGCGCGGCGGCGTGATCGCGATCGCGCACGTCCGCGGAGGCGGCGAGCGCGGCCGGCGCTGGCAGGACGACGGCTCGCGCGACAAGAAGATGAACGGCATCCGCGACTTCATCGCGTGCGGGCAGTACCTCGTCGATCGTCACTACACGACACCCGGCAAGCTCGCCGCGATCGGCGGCAGCATGGGCGGCATCCTCGTCGGCCGCGCGATCACCGAGCGCCCCGATCTGTTCGCCGCCGCGAACATCGCCGTCGGGTTCGTCGATCCGCTGCGCCTGCTCGCCGCCGAGAACGGCGCGAACCAGAAGCTCGAGCTCGGCGATCCCGAGACCGAGGCCGGCTACAAGGCGCTCTACGAGATGGATCCGTACCAGCACGTGAAGCCCGGCACCGCGTACCCCGCGGTGATCTTCACGGTCGGCCTCAACGATCATCGCGTCGCGCCATGGATGACCGCGAAGATGGCGGCGCGCCTGCTCGCGTCGACGACGAGCGGCAAGCCGATCCTGATCCGCGTCGAGAGCGACGCGGGTCACGGCATCGGCTCCACGCGTGACCAGACGTTCGCCGAGCGGGCCGACGTGTGGGCGTTCTTCCTCGACGTGTTCAGTTCACGGTGAGCGTGCCGGTCGTGATCGCCTCGAAGTCGCTGCCGGGGATCGTCTTGAGGTAGCCGAGGTCGTTGTCGTCCCACCGCGGATCGGTCGAGCCCGAGATGTAGTAGTTGCTGCCGTTGTCGGCGAGGATCATGCCGTACGTGCACAGCGCCTGGACGATCACCTTCGACTGCGTGCCGGCGCCCGCGAGCAGCGTCGGGCACGCGCTCGCCTTGAGGCGTAGGCGGAGGCCCATCGGCGGCACGCTCGTGCTCGTGTTGCTGCTCGCGTAGTGCGTCGCCGGGTGCGCGTACGCGTGCTGCGACGTCGCCGCGGTGAACCGGAGCGCGTGCTCGATCGAGCCGGCGGCGACCTCCTCGTAGCGCGCGAGCCCGACCAGGATCGGCCCGCCCGACGCGTCGGCGGACGTCCAGCCGTCGGTGCGCAGCGGCGTGCCGGTCTTCAGATCGAAGACCGCCCCCGAGTAGGCAGACCAGCTGTTCGAGGACGCGTGGTAGACCGAGTTGCCGGTCTCGTAGAGGATGCAGTGGTCGCGATCGACGATCAGCACGTGACCGTCGGAGCCGGCCTCGACCGGGGCGTCGGCCGGAAATGGATACGGCCCCGGATCGCTCTCGCCGGGGACGTCGAACGTCATCGCGACCTTCGGCTGCGTGCCGGGCACCGCCGCGTACGGGATGCCGTACGTCGGGTCGCTGCCGAAATCGGGGTGGACGTGCGTCGTCGCGCCCATGCTCGCGATGTACTGATCCGACAGCGGATCGACCCCGGCGTTCGTGATGTCGAGGTTCCAGTACGTGTACGCGTCGCGCGTGCCGGTCGCGTCGGTGGGAAACACCGCGCACGTGCCGAGGTCGTGGGCGCCGCTGCCGTTGCTGCCGCCGCCGCCATCGGGCGTCACGCCGCCGCCGCCACCACCACCGCCACATCCAATGCATAGAAGGAGCCCAGCGATGCACCCGCGCATCGCTCCATTCTAACCTACGCGGCGTGGGGCAGGTGCGGGCGCATCGCGTACAGCGCCTCGAGCGCGGCCCCGAACTTGTCGAGGATCGTGCGGCGCTTGAGCTTGAGCGTCGGCGTCAGGAAGCCGTTCTCGACCGTCAGCGGCGCGATGGTCAGGTGGCACTCGAGCGGGCGCTCGTACGGCCGGAAGTCCCTGGCCAGGCTCGCGATCTCGTCGTGGATGAGCGCCTGGACCCGCGCGTCCTGCGCGACGTCGGTCTCGAGCGTGATGCCGCGCTCGGCCGCCCACGCGCGCACGCGATCGACGTCGATCACGACGAGGGCGACGTTGTACGGCCGGCTCGCGCCGTAGAGCATCACGTTCTGGATGAACGGCGACAGCTGCAGCCGCTCCTCGAGCTGCGTCGGCATCACGTACTTGCCGTTCTCGAGCTTGTACAGCTCCTTGATGCGGCCGGTGATCGACAGGTAGCCGTCCTCGTCGACGCGGCCGAGATCGCCGGTGCGCAACCCGCCGTTCGCGGTGAACGTCCGCGCGTTCTCCTCGGGCCGGTTGAAGTAGCCTTTCATGACGTTCGGGCCGTGGATGATGATCTCGCCCTCGCCCGGCGATTCGCCGCGCGTCTCGTCGAGCTCGATCGACACGCCGGGGATCACCTGGCCGACGCTGCCGAGCTTGCGGTGGCCGGGCCGGTTGGCGGTGGCGATCGGCGACGTCTCGGTGAGGCCGTAGCCCTCGTAGACCTCGATGCCGAGCCCGTTGATGAACTCGGCGACGTCACGCGACAGGGTCGCGCTGCCGCTGATCGCGTACTTCAGGTGGCCGCCGAGCTTGCGGCGGACCGCCGCGAACAGGAAGCCGGCGAGGAAGCACACGAACCGCTCGCCGAGCGTCAGGTGGTTGCCGCGATGCTTCTTGATCGAGGCGGCGATGCCGCGATCGAACAGCCGGCGCACGAGCTTCGGCTTGTGCTCGATCTGCGAGCGCACCGCGATGTGCAGCTTGTTGAAGATGCGCGGCACCGCGACGAGGATCGTCGGCTTCACGTCCGCGAGATCCTCGAGCAGGTGTTCGGTGCTGCGGTTGAACGCGGTCGACGCGCCCGCGGCGACGAGCATGTGAAGCTCGACGACCTGACCGTAGACGTGCGCCCACGGCAGGAACGACACGCTGCGATCCTCGCGCGTGAGCGGGAACTCGGAGAGCGTCGCGATCACGTTGGACGTCAGGTTGCGATGGGTCAGCATCACGCCCTTCGGCTTGCCGGTCGTGCCCGACGTGTAGATCAGGCCCGCGAGCTCGTCGCCCTTCGGGAAGCGCGGCGCGATCGGGTGCACCCGGCCGTGCTGCCGCAGCGCGAGCAGCGAGCGCGCGTCGTCGAGCGAGCCCTCGATCGCGATCACGTGCCCGAGCGCCGGCAGCCGCGGCTGCATCTCGTCGATCGCTTCGACGATCTGCTGGCTCCGGCAGAACACGGCGACCGCACCGCAGTCGCGCAGGATGAACTCCCAGTCTTCGGGGCGCTGCTGCTCGTACATCGGCACGAACGTCGCGCCGAGCCCGTACGCCGCGTACGCGGCGGTCGCCCACACCGCGCTGTTGCGCGAGATGATCGCGATCTTGTCGCCCGGCAAGATCCCGAGCGCGGCCAGCCCCGCACGCACCTGATCGACGTCGCGCTGCCAGGCGGCGTACGTCGTCCACTCCCACGTGTCATCGCGGCGCTCGCCGAACAGCGGGCGGTTCGCGTAGCGTTCCACGCTCGCTTCCGCGAGCTCGACAAGGTTCTCGTAAGTCCCGGTGAACATGCGCCCGGACAGTGCATCCGACGTGCCCGGCACGGTTCGTGGAGGCTCGTCTCTGCATGCTGACCGAGCTTGGTGACTGGCTCGCACGCGTGCACCGGCTGATCCCCGCACGCGACCTGGCGATCCTGCTGAACCCGCCGCGCCTCGTCGCGAGGTTCTCGAAGTTCGTGCTGCACCGGGCGACCGGCAGCGCCGCGCATGCGACGGCGGATGATGTCCGCGAGCGCGATCCGGAGCTGGTGGAGACGCTGCTCGAGCTCGCGCGCTGGTTCGGCACGCATTACTTTCGCCTGCGCATCGAGGGCGTCGAGAACTTGCCGGCGAGCGGCCCGGTGCTGCTCGTCGGCAACCACAACGGCGGCTTTTTGCCGAGCGACGGCTTCTTCACCTCGCTCGCGATCCTCGACCGGTTCGGACCCTCGCGTGCAATGTATGCGCTCGCTCACGACTTCCTGTTCGAGGATCCGGTGCTGCGCCGCTACGCGCTGCGTCTCGGCATGCTTCGCGCGGGGCACGCGAGCGCGCACCACGCGTTTGAGGCCGGCGGCTGCGTGCTCGTCTACCCGGGCTCGGATCTCGACACGTTCCGCACGTTTCGCGACCGCGGGAAGATCGTGCTCGGCGGGCGCACGGGATTCCTGTCGCTCGCGCTGCGCGAGCAGGTGCCGATCGTGCCGGTCGTGTCGGCGGGCACGCACGAGCAGTTCATCGTGCTCGCGCGCGGCGACAAGCTGTCGCGGCTGCTCCACGCGCACCGGTGGACGCGCGCCGAGGTGCTGCCGATCGTGCTGTCGATCCCGTGGGGGATCACGTCGGGGTTCTTCCCGTACCTGCCGCTGCCGGCGCAGACGACGCTGTCGTTCCTGACGCCGCTGCGCTGGCCCGAGCTCGGCCCGGAGGCCGCCGGCGACCCGCTCGCGCTCGCGCGCTGCTACCACGACGTCGAGACCGCGATGCAGGCCGAGCTCGACCGGCTGTCGGTCGGCCGCCGCCCGTGGCTCGGCCAGAAGGTCACGCCACCGCGCGCAGCGCCCACACCTGATCGAGAAAGCCCAGCAGCTCCTGATCGAGCCGCTCGGGACGCCACCGCCACTCGGCGATCGAGCTCGCCTTGACCATCCGCGCGTTCGGCAGCTCGCGCGCGATCCGGTCGGCATCGCTGAACGGATGGATCGGATCCGACGGATGGCCGATCACGAGCGTCGGCTGGGTCAGCGCGCGGCGCGCCTCGATCTCCGGGGCGACGCGGCCGAAGATCAGCCCGTCGAGCACCGCGAGGGATGCCGCGGGGTCGCGCCGGATGAAGTCGATCATCATGTCGACGAGGTAGTGCGTGCGCGGGATCTTACGCATCACCCTCGCGACGAAGCCCATCGTCCGCTGGCTGATGCGCAGCGCGAGCGCGAGCGGCACGAACGCCGCGGCCGCGGCCGGCAGCGCGTTCTCGAGCACGGGCATCTCGAGCACGAGCGCGCGCACGCGCGACGGCGCCGCACACGCGACCTCGAGCGCGACGTTCGCGCCGAGCGAGGTGCCGCCGATCACCGCCTCGGGCAGGCCGAGGTGGTCGAGCAGCGCGACCACGTCGCGGCCGAACCGCGGCATCGAGTACGCGGTCATGTCGTGCGGCTGGTCCGACAGCCCGTGGCCGAGCATGTCGACGGTGATCACGCGGTTGCCGCCGGCGGCGAGCGTCGGCGCGAGCTTCGTGTACATGCGGCCATCCATCAGCAGGCCGTGGGTCAGCAAGATCACGCGCGGACCTGCGCCGTATTCGCGCCACCCGATCCGGCGCCCTCGGTGACTGAAGTACTGCTCCATCATCCCCATCGTTACAGCGAATCTCGCGCGCGTCGAGTCTGCGCGTGATTCAGTTCGCGATGCAGATTCTTCGCGAACCGCCGTCGAGGTCGCGGCAGCGAGCGGGCTTGGATCTTGCTGCGCCCGATCTTCATGCGGCTCCACAAGATCCTCACGGCAGTAGCGGTCTTCCTGATCGCAGCGGGCTCCGCCTCGGCGGGCAAGAAAGCAGGCGTCACGATGCCGGACCAGATCATGGTCGCGGGCAAGCAGCTCTACCTGAACGGGATGGGCTTGCGCGAGGCGACCTGGCTCGGCATCGACGTCTACGTCGCGGGGCTCTACGTAGAGCACCCGACGTCGGATGCGGCGACGCTGATCCGGTCGAACGAGACCAAGCAGATGGTGATGAAGTTCGTCCGCGACGTCGGGCGCAAGGACATCCTCAAGGCGTGGAACGAGGGCTTCGCGAACAACGCGACGGTCCCGGTCTCGCAGATCAAGGCGGAGATCGCCCAGCTGAACGCGTGGATGCCGTCCTTCAAAGAGGGCGACACGCTGTTCTTCACGTACGTCCCGGGCCAGGGCGTCGCGGTGCAGATCAACGGCGATCGCAAGGGCATGATCAAGGGTGACGACTTCGCGCGGTCGCTGTTCTCGATCTGGGTCGGTCCCAAGCCGCCGACCAAGGACCTCAAGAAGGGCCTGCTCGGCTCGCACCCGGTGTCCTGATGATCGAGGTCAGCGCCGAACAGGAGATCGACGCCTCCGCGGACGCGGTGTGGAACGTGCTCACCGACCTCGACCACTTCGGCGAGTGGAACCCGTTCATCCGCGAGGCGCACGGCAAGACGAACGTCGGCGGCGAGGTGCGCGTGCGCGTGAAGCCGTCGCTGCACGTGCCGCTCGTGTTTCACGCGAGCGTCACCGCGTCGCAGCCCGGCCGCGAGCTGCGCTGGCACGGCGAGGTGCTGTCGCGCTGGATCGCGCGCGGCGATCACGTGTTCGCGATCGAGCCGCTCGGCGAGCATCGCGTGCGGTTCGTGCAGCGCGAGCGGTTCACCGGGATCTTGCCATGGCTCGCGGGCAAGCTGGTCGCGCGCGAGGCCCGCCGAGGGTTCGCCGCGATGAACCGCGCGCTCGATCGCCGCGTTCACGAGCTGGAGGCCGGCGCATGACGACCTGGATGCTGTCCGAGACCAGCCGCGCGCCGGCCGCGCCGTACTCGGCGCGGTTCGAGAGCGTCGGTGCGAAGCTGCCGGAGCGTCACGTCACGACCTCCGAGCTGCTCGCGTCGACGCGCCACCGCACGAACATCGATCTCGAGAAGCTCACCGGCATCCGCGAGCATCGCGTCGCCGGGCCCGACGAGAGCTCGCAGTCGCTCGCGATCGATGCCGCGCGCGACTGCCTGCTCCACTCGCGCTACTCGCCGAGCGATCTCGACATGGTGATCTGCGCGAGCATCACGCGCTACGTCGACGGCACGGAGCACCGGTTCGAGCCGTCGCTCGCGTCGTCGATCGCGCAGGCGATCGGCGCGACGGCGGCGCAGGCGTTCGACATCTCCAACGCGTGCGCCGGCATGCTGACCGGCGTGTTCATCCTCAACGACTTCATCCGCCGCGGCGCGATCCGCCGCGGCATGGTCGTCAGCGGCGAGAAGATCACGGGCCTCGGCACGAACGCCGCGCACGACATCCGCAGCATCCTCAGCCCGCAGCTCGCCTCGCTGACGCTCGGCGACGGCGGCGCCGCCGTGATCGTCGATCGCGCGCCGGTCGGCGAGGGCATCGTGCTCGCCGGCTTCACGACCCTCGCCGAGCACAGCCGGCTGTGCCTCGGGCTGCCCGCGTGGGACCGCCCGGGCGCGCGCATGTACACGCGCGCGCGCAAGATCCACGAGGTCGCGATGGACGACGGGCCGCCGCTGCTCGAGGAGGTGCTCGCGCCGACGGGGCTCAGCATCGGCGACATCGACTGGCTGATCCCGCACCAGACGTCGGTGCGCGCGATCCGCTCGGCCGACAAGGTGCTCGGCGAGAAGCTCGGCGAGCATCCCAAGCACATGGTGATCACCGTCGACGATTACGGCAACACCGCGTCGACGACGTTGTTCCTCGCGCTCCACCGCTACCTCGCCGAGCAGCGCTTCGCCGCCGGCGACAAGATCATGCTGCTGTCGGTCGCGTCGGGGCTCGAGGTCGGGGTCGTGCTGTTCGCGATGGACGGCCTGGAGGCAAACCGTGGGTACTCGCATTGAAGCCGCCGCGACCGCGCACCGCCTCGGCCACCTGTGGGGCCGCGGTGCGGTCCACTTGACCGACCTCGCGGCGAACGCGTGCCTGCGCCACGCGCACCACGACGCCGACGAGCTCGATCTGCTGATCAACGCCGGCATGTACAAGAACCACGAGATCGCGGAGCCCGCGCTCGCGTCGATCATCCAGGAGGACATCGGCGCGAACCCCGGCCACCCGCCTCGGCTCGGCCATCACGGCACGTTCTCGTTCGACGTCGTCGACGGCGCGTGCGGCGTGCTCACCGCGGCGCAGCTCGTCGACTCGTACGTCGGCCACGGCGCGGCGAAGCTGGGCATGATCGTCGCGGCCGACGTCGACCCGGCGCCCCACACGTCGCGCGGCTATCCGTTCGCGCCCGCGGGCGGCGCGCTGCTGATCGCGAACGCCGAGGGCGATCGCGGGTTCGTGAAGTTCGCGCGGCGCACGTTCCCCGAGCACGCGGCGCTGTTCGAGAGCCACCTGCGCTGGGATCCGCACGCCGGCCTCGCGCACCGCGGCAAGAACGTGCTCGAGGTGTTCGAGGCGCCCGAGTTTGCCACGCGCTGCGTCGAGGACGCCGCCGTCGTCACGCGCGCGCTGCTCGAGGAGGTCGACGTGCCCGTCGCGCGCGTCGACCTGCTGATCGCCAGCCAGTACCCGCGCGCGTTCGCGGCGCAGCTCGCGCGCGCGCTCGACATCGCGCCGGATCGCGTGCCGCGCGTGGCCACGACGCTCGAGGCGACGCACACCGCCGGTCCGATCGCCGCGCTCGAGGCCGCGATCGAATCCGGGGCATTCCGCCGCGCGCACCACGTGCTGTTCGTCACCGCCGGCTCCGGACTGTCGGTGAGCGCGGCGCTGTATCGCGCGTGATCTCCGCGGAAAGCGCGTTCAATGCGACGGTGGGCGGCGGCGGCGCGTCCGGACGCACATGCGCCTGTGTTCTTGCCTGGTCGCGGTCGCCGCATGCACCAGCGGCGGCGCGCACCCGACGCCGCCGTCGTGGGACAGCCCGCCGCAGATCCTGTCGCTCGCCACCAACACGCCGATGCTCGACGAACGCGGCACGCTCGCGATCACCGCGATCGTGACCGATCCCAACGGCATCGACGACGTGATCGGCGGCACGCTGCTCGACCCCGACAGCGGCGCCGCCTACGGCGCGTTCTCGACGTCCGCGTCCGAGGGCGCGTACGAGCTCGACCTCTCGTGGCGCGAGATCGAGGCGGTGCAGCCGATCGACACGCCGGTCGGTGGCGCCGAGCGCGACTTCCTCGCGCAGTTCTTCGATCAGGGCGGCCACGTCGCGCAGCAGATGGTCAGCGTCACGCTGCACTGCTCGATGGCGGGTTACGCGCTGTGCAGCGGCACGTGCGCCGACCTCGCGAGCGATCCGCACAACTGCGGCGCGTGCGGCAAGGTGATCGCGAGTGGCACGAGCTGCGAGGGCGGCAACGGCTGCGTGCTCGGCCCCGAGAACACGCCCGAGGCGTGCAGCGACGGCTGCTCGAACGACGGCGACCCCTACGTCGACTGCAACGACTACGACTGCTGCAACGTCGTCGCGTGCGCGAAGGGCACCACGTGCAACCCGTGAAATAACCTACACTGCCGGCATGGTTCCGAGCACCAGCTGGAAGGAGAACCCGCCGCCTGGCGAGGACGCGCGGTTCGAGAACTACGCGCGGCGGTTCCAGAAGCTGCAACAGCGCAACGCGACGAGCGGCGCGCTGCGGCGTGCACTGCACGCGAAGGGGCACGGCATCTACGAGGCGTCGCTCGAGATCTCCGGCGACGTGCCCGAGCACGCGCGCCACGGCCTGTTCGCGCAGCCGCAGCGTTACGAGGCGCTCGTGCGGTTCTCGAGCGGCGCGGGCAAGGTGCAGGCCGACACCGTCGGCGACGTGCGCGGCCTCGCGGTCAAGGTGCTCGGCGTCGAGGGCGACAAGGTGCTCGGCGACGCGCCGACGCAGGACCTGCTCGCGATCCTGTCGCCGGCGACGCCGTTCCGCACCGCCGACGAGTTCGTCGCGGTCGTGTGGGCGACGCGCAGCCCGCCGCTCGCGCTGTTCCGGCTGATCGGCGCGCTCGGCCCGGTGCGGCCGTTCCAGCTCGTGCGCAAGCTGCTCGCCGGCTTCAAGGGGCCGCCGCGCTCGCTCGCCACGCGCGCGTTCTACAGCGCGGTGCCGATCCAGTGCGGCCCGCACGCGGTGCGCTTCGCGTTCACGCCGCGCGGCGAGCCCGAGGTCGAGCTGCTGCCCGCCGGCACCGACGCGTTCGCCGAGGATGTCGCGGCGCGCCTTGGCCGCGGCCCCGTCGTCTACAACCTCGGGCTGCAGTTCTTCGTCGACGAGGCGACCACGCCGATCGAGGACTCGTCGGTCGACTGGCCGTCGCCGTACGTCACGGTCGGCACGCTGACGATCGCGCAGCAGGATGCCGCG
>JBLMXA010000738.1:0-13570 GCA_050257515.1 Acidobacteriota bacterium
CCGGCCAGCACGACCAGCATGCCCCACCGAGCGGTCGCTCTCGTCGCCTGCGTCGTCTGCGCCATCCTCGGTATCCTCGGTGTCATTGCAGCACTCCCAGATCGAGACCACGTTCCCGAAGCTCACGAACCTCGCGCTCGGCGCGTGCGCTCTGCACGCGGCTGATCAGGAGCGCGAGGAACCAGCACAAGAACGTCAGCACCGACAGCAGGAACACCAGCTGCATCTCGGGGCCGAGCGTCGCGACGTTGCCCTGCGGACCGGCCTGCGGGTGGTGATCGCCCTTGTCGACCATCGTGTAGATGAACGGGATGCCGGCGGTGCCGAACACCGCGAGCCCGGCGGCGAGCCGCTCGCCGCTCGCGCCGGCGAACCGCCGCACGAGCACGTAGCCGACGAGCGTCAGCCACAGCAGCAGCGACATCGTCAGCCGCTTCTCCCACGTCCACCAGATGTCCCAGGCGGCCTTCGCCCAGATCATGCCGGTCAGCAGCACGACCGCGCCGAACGCGACCGCGATCTCGGCGGCGGCGAGCGCGACGTCGTCCCACCGCGGATCGCGCTTCTTCAGGAACACGAGCGAGCACACGCCGCAGATCGTGACCGACAGGAACAGCATGAACGCGTGTGCGACGTGGTAGTAGAAGATCTTCTGGTTGAAGAACAGCACGTCGGCGAGCGGCGCGTACTCGAACACCATCCAGATCGTCACGACGAAGCCGACGGCCGCGATGCTCGACAGGATGGGGACGGTCAGGCGCTTCATTCGATCACCAGCGACTCGAAGATCCACAGAGACACTACCAAAAACGCCGCGTCGTAGATTCCGAGGAACGTGATCCAGTACCACGCCCGGTCGAGATCGGCAGGTTGCGCGATCAGCTTCTCGGTCGCCGACGTACCGGCGACGAACAGCGGGATGCACAGCGGGTAGAGCACGACCGGGAGCAGGACGTCGCGCGAGCGCACCTTGAGCAGGGTCGCCGCGAACACCGTGCCGGCGATCGCGAAGCCGACCGCGCCGAGCACGAGCGCGAGCACGAGCGGCCCGGGGTGCGCGAACAACGGCGCCGCGAGCAGGATCGCGAGCAGCGGCGTGCACACGACGGCGACCGCGAGCACGAGCACCGCGACGGCGACCGCCTTGCCGGCGAACACCGCGAGCCTGGGCACCGGCGACAGCAGCAGCGCGCGCAGCGTGTCGTTCTCGCGCTCGCGATCGAACGCGCGGCCGAGGCCGACCGTGCCGGCGAACGCGATCGCGACCCACAGCATGCCGGGCGCGGCGCCGCGCACGAGCTTCGGGTCGTTCGGGAACGCGAACGAGTAGATCACGACGATCAGCGCGCCGAAGAAGCCCATCGTGTAGACGATCTCGCGGCTGCGCAGCTCGACCCGGAGGTCCTTCCACGCGATGCGGGCGGCCTGCTTGAAGGGAGACGTCATGAGCGCCGGAGAGATTCAACCGCCAAGGCGCCGAGGGCGCCAAGCAAGAGCCAACAGAAAAGGTCTGGCTCCGGCTTGGCGCGCTTGGCGCCTTGGCGGTTCCATCCCTCTGGGATCTCAGTTCGCATGCTGGTGGTACAGCTCTTTGAGCCGCTCGTACGAGTACTCCGCGCCTCTCTCCTCGAACACGAGCGCGCCGCGCCGCAGCACCGCGACATGATCGGTGCGGCCGGCGATCGCCTCGAGATCGTGGGTGACGACGACGACGATCGCGCCGCTCGCCTTGAGCTCGCCGAGCTGCTCGCCGAGCGCCAGCGCGCCGCCGCGGTCGAGGCCGGTGAACGGCTCGTCGAGCAGCACGAGCGAGGGACTGGCGAGCAGCGCGCGAGCGAGCGCGAGCCGCTGCAGCATGCCGCGCGAGTACGTACGCGCCGCGCGCTCGCGCGCCCGCGTGTCGAGGCCGACGCGATCGAGCAGCTTGCCGATCGCCGCCGGGCTGCCGTCGACGTCGTAGAGCCCGGCGAACAGCTCGAGGTTCTCGATCGCGGTCAGCTCGCCGTAGCACAGCGACTGGTGGGCGAGCAGCCCGATCTCGCGGCGCACGTCGGCGCCGGCGAGCTGCTTGCCCTTGCTCTCGTACGCGACGGCACCCGCGGTCTGGCGCACGAGCGTCGACACGATGCCGAGCAGCGTCGTCTTGCCGGCGCCGTTGTGGCCGAGCAGCGCGCACATCGTGCCGGCACGCAGCTCGACCGTCACGCCGGCGAGTGCGCGCTCGCTGCCGTAGCGCTTGACGATCTTGGTGGCGAGGACGCGGTCGAGTGAGGGCACTAGTTCTCGTCCCACAGCTGCTCGAGCTCGGCGAGCACCGCCTCGCGCCGCCGATCCTGCTTCGGCGTGCGCTCCTCTTCCTTCTCGAGCGCGACGAGCTCGTCGAGCAGCCGCTGCCGGCGCGCCGCGCGCCCGGCGCTGTCGGGCTCGGGCGCGGCGCGGCGGCGCAGCAGCGCGACCGCGAGTCCGGCGAGCATCACGACGACGACGAGGATGCCGACGAGGCGCGGCACCCACACGCTCCACGCCGGCGCCGACGGCAGGCCGGTGATCGCCATGACCATCGACTGGTTCGGTAGGATCGTGATCTGCGGCAGCACGTACCACGAGCCGCGCTCGTCGCGATCGTTCTCGCCGCGCACGCCCTTGGGCAGCTCGACGTTCATGCCGGGGAATTGCATGATCTCGATGCCGCTCTGGTACGCGCCGTACGGCAGATCGAGCTTCCACTCGACCTTGCCGTTCTCGACCGGCAGCGAGAAGCCGCCGATGAAGCGCTTGCCGCCCGGCGGGATCGGCCGGCCGAGCTTGAAGCCCTCGGTGGGGACGACCGCGACGTCGGTCTGGTCCTGCTCGGCGAGCACGCCACCCTTGAAGCCCTTCGGCAGCGGGATCACGATGCCGTCGTTCGGCCCGGCGTACGGCGCCCACGAGTTGTTGAACAGCTCGAAGCGGCCCTGCACCTGGAGGTACTGGTCCTCGACGTGCGAGGTCAGGCTGAACGAGAACAGCACGCGCGGATAGATCTGCAGCACGACGTGCGCGCCGCGATCGCCGACGCCCTCGAACGGCCGCGAGCGGTAGAGCTGGCCGCGCATCATCGTCTCGGCGTAGACGACCTGACCGGCGCGCGGGATGTAGTCGATCAGCGCCTCGGGCTTGCCGGTCGACTCCCACTGCGCGGTGACGTGGAAGATGCCGCCCTGGTTCGACAGGTCGAACGTCGACGTCACGAAGTCCTTGCCGTTGATCGTCATCACGGCCTTGTGCTTGCCGGCCGCGATGCCTTCGAGCTTCGCGCTGCCCGCGGCGTCGGTCTCGGCGCTCGGCGCGCCGGGCGGCGGCTCCTGCGCGTCGGCGGGGATCACGCGGATCTCGACGTGCGCGAGCGGATCGAGCGCGTTGCCGGCGCCGCCCTTCGCCTCGACGGCGAGGGTGCCCGCCGGCAGGTCGGCCTGGTTCTCGAACGGCGCGCCGCCGGAGATCGCCTGCGGATCGGGTGGGCCCGGCGTCTGCGCGGCCTTGCCGATCACGGTGTGCGTGGCCGCATCGACGAGCTGGATCTCGGCGCCCTTCTCGGGCACGCCTTCGAGCGTGACGCGCACCTTGCCGGCCGGCGTCGGCATCTCGCCGGGCGCGGCCATGTCGTCGATCGCCGGCGCGGTGTCGTCGGCCTTGAGCGAAGACAGCAGCAGGCGCACGCCGACCTGCGGCGGCATCACGACCGGCTGCGCCAGCAGGCGATCGAACGAGCCGTGGCGCGGCATCTCGGTCATCACGAAGTACGAGGTGTGGCCGCTGCGGTCGAGGCCCGCGAACTCGGCGCGGCCGTCGGGTCCCGTCGTCCGGGTGACGACGCTGATCGAATCGTCCGACGCGTAGCCGACGAGCACGACCGGCACGTCCGCGGGCGGCGTCTTCTCCTTGAGATCGTCGTAGGTGAGCCGCACGGTGAACGTGCCCGCGGGATCGTTCTGCTCGGGGCGTGGCTGACCGGACAGCTGGCGCGGCTCGGGCATGCCGCCCGCGCCACCCCCGGCGAACGGCGCGCCACCGCCGCCGGGCATGCCGGCGGCCATCGGCCGCGTCGACAGCATCAGCTTGACGCCGCTGTCGGCGGGCAGCGGGAACTCGTCGGAGGAGACCTCCTTCTTGTCCTCGTCCTCGATCTTCGCCTGGACCTTCGCGTCGGCGGGCAGGTCCTTGAAGAACGCGCGGCCGGCGGAATCGGTGCGCGCCTGCCGCGGCGTGCCGTTGACGACGAGCGTGACGTCGGTGCCGGTGACCGGGCTCGACGGCGAGCCCGCGATCACGCGCACGCTCACGGTGCCGGGCGCGAGATCCTGCGCGGGCAGCGGATGGCCGAGCGCGAACGCCGGCTGCGCATGAGAGCGCGCCGAGACCAGCATCGCGCAGAGGACAATCAACCGCCACGACGCCAAGCGCGCCAAGCGAAGAGCAAGCCGGTTGATCATTTCGTCGCCTCCGCGCTCGCCTTGTCGCCGGCGTCGCTGTTGCTGCTCTGCGCGGCCGCGGCGGTCTCGTCCGCCTTGCCGGCCTCGGCCTTGTCGTCCGCCTGGGCGGTCTCCGCCTTGGCGGTCTCCGCCTTGGCGGTCTCCGCCTTGGCGGTCTCGGCCTTGTCGTCCGGCTTGGCGGTCTCGGCCTTGTCGTCCGCCTTGGCGGTCTCCGCCTTGCCGGCCTCGGCCTTGTCGTCCGCCTGGGCGGCCTCGGCGTTGTCGGCTGCCTTGGTTGCGTCGGTATTCGCAGCGTCGGCCTGCTTGGCCTCGCTCTTGGCTTCCGGCTGCTTCACCGCCTGGCTCTTCTGCTTGGCGCCCTCGGCGTCTTGGCGGTGGTTCTTCTTCTGCTTGTTCTTGGCTTTCTGCTGCTTCTTCTCGGCGAGCTCCAGGCGAGCCTTGACCTCGCGCTCGATCTTCTCGCGCTTCGTCAGCATCGTGCCGCGGTAGGCCTCGTCGGCCGTGGTGCGCGGGTCCATGAGGTCGAGCTCCTTGATCACCGCGATCGCGCGCTGGCGATACGTCGCGATCATCGCGTCGGCGTCGACCTTCGACAGCTTGCCCATCTGATGGTCGAACTCCGCTTCCTTGATCGCCTTGAGCAGCGTGCGCTTCTCCTTCTCGAGCTCCTCGCGCGGGCCGATCGGGCGCTCCCACGCCTCGTCGCCCGCCTGCTCCGGCGCGACCGCCATCGCACCGGTCTTCCACATGTTGACGATCAGCGCGACCACGGCGAGGTAGCCGAGCGCGACGAACACGACCGGCGCCGTCAGGTGGAAGTCGTTCTGCCACAGGATGAAGAACCAGCCGACGACGAGCGCCAGGCCGACCGCGGCCCAACGCACCGTGCGCATCGGATCGTGCGAGCTCGCCATGCCCCGCTAGTCCGTGTTCGACAGCTCGTCGTCGAGCTTGTCCGCGTACTCGTCGTCTTCGGGGGGGACAGCCGGCGTCGACGCGCCCGGCGAGCCCGCCGACACCGCGTGGTTCGATTTCATCCAGCGCCGGCCCACGACGAGCAGCAGGCCGAGGCCGCCGACCGCCGCGAGCACCGGCAGCAGCCAGGTGACGTTGCTCTTCGGCGTCGCGAGCACCTGCTCGCCGCCGTACTCCTTGACGAACGCCGCGAGCACGGCGTCGTACGCGGCGTCGCGCTTGTCCGCGGTCGACAGGTCCGCGCCGGCGAGCAGGTCGAGGACCTTGCGGCGCAGGTCCGACGCGGTCTGGCAGTCGCAGTCGAGCAGCGATAGGCGCGGGCAGCCGCACGGGCACAGCAGCTCGGCCATCGCCTTCTTCGCGGTCTCGGTGTCGGGCCGGTTCTTCGCCGCCCAGCCTCCGCCCGCGTTGCCCATGCCCATGCCCGCCGGCACGTGCTCGCCGCCGGTGGGCGCCGCGGCGTGCGCCTGCGACGCGAAGCCGGCCATCACGCCGAACACGATCGCGAGCAGGATGCCGATGTCGGCGGCGCGGCCGAGCCGGGTCTTCGGCTTCCACTGCATCTTGTCGACGACGCCCTGCGGGATCAGACACACCAGCGTGCCGAACGCGAGGATCATGAAACCGATCCACACCCAGTCGACGAGCGGGTTCATGTAGACGCGGATGTTGACGGTGTTCGCGTCGAGATCGTAGCCGGT
The DNA here is from genome assembly GCA_050257515.1 of Acidobacteriota bacterium. Lineage (GTDB taxonomy): Bacteria > Myxococcota_A > Polyangia > Haliangiales > Haliangiaceae > JABFXX01. The sequence continues at coordinate 6,149 of JBLMXA010000738.1, forward strand.
GAGCACGATGTAGACGTCGCCCGGGCCCATGCGCAGGCGCGGCTTGATCGAGACCTGGCTGATCAAGTTCCCGTCGGCCTTGTGGTAGTCCCACTTCGCCGGGTAGACGGTCGCGATCCGCGACTCGGGGTCGAGCGTGTCCTCGTAGATGCCGATCTGCGCGGTGAACGCGTCCTTGTGATCGTCGGAGGTGTGGATCAGGTTCTCGTACGTGAAGTAGTAGTCGCCGAGCTTGCCGAACGACGACGGCACGTACTTGACCGGGATCTCCTGCCCGAACCACCACATCTTGCCGTCGAGCACCTGGTAGGGCGCCGGCTTGGCGATCGTCGAGTCGGCGTTCTGCTCCCACGCCTTGCCGGCGAAGCCGAAGAACAGCACGGCGACGCCGAGGTGGACGATGTAGCCGCCGTACTTGCGGCGCTTCGCGAGCACCAGGCCGACGAGCGACGTGAACGGATCCGAGCCGGTCTGCTTCTCGCGGACGCGGATGCCGCGCCAGTACTCCTGCCCGATCGAGCCGAAGACGAACGCGATCAGCCCGAAGTTGACGAGCGCGACCGGCAGCCGGATCTTCGAGTTGAAGATCGCGGACAGGTGCTTGGTCTGCGGGAACGCGACGAGGCAGACGAGGATCGTCACCGCGCCGAGGCCGAGCGGGAACGCGAACTGGTTCCACAGCCGCTCGCGCGTCGTCTTGCGCCACGCCAGCAGCGGCGCCGCGCCGGCGAGGAACAGCAGCGACAGCCCGAGCGGCGTCATCCACTTGTTGAAGAACTCGGGGCCGACCGACACCCGCGTGCCGTCGAGCGCCTCCGAGATCGTCGGGAACATCGTCGCGAACAGCACGAAGAACGCGCACGCGAGCAGGATCCAGTTGTTGAGCAGGAACGAGAACTCGCGCGAGTAGAACGAGTCGAACTCGAGCTTCGAGGCGAGCTTGGGCGCGCGGTAGACGATGAGGCCGATCGAGACGACGAGGATGCACGCGAGGAACACGATGAACTGCAGCGCGAGCACGTTGTCCTCGCCGAACGCGTGCACCGACTGGACGACGCCCGAGCGCGTCATGAACGTGCCGAAGATCGTGAAGAAGAACGTGATCACGACGAGCACGACGTTCCACGTCTTCATCATCCCTCGCTGTTCCTGGATGATCGAAGAGTGCAGGAACGCGGTCGCTGTGAACCACGGGATGAAGCCGGCGTTCTCGACGGGATCCCACGCCCAGTAGCCGCCCCAGCCGAGCATCTCGTACGCCCAGCGGCCACCGAGGATGAGGCCGAGCGACAGGAAGCCGAAGCAGATCAGCACCCACACGCGGATCGACTTGATCCACATGTCGTCGAGGCGGCCCGACGCGAGCGCGCCGATCGCGAACGCGAACGGGATCGTCGCCGACACGAAGCCGGTGTAGAGCGACGGCGGGTGGATCACCATCCAGTAGTTCTGCAGCGCCGGGTTCAGGCCCTTGCCGTCGATCGGCGCGTCGGTGAGGAACGTCGCGAACGGGTTCTTCGTGAAGATGAGCAGCGACAGGAAGAACACCTGCACGACCATGATCGTGCCGACGACGTAGCCGATCATGTCGCGGTGGCGGCGGTGGTTGAACAGGATCGCCACCGTCGAGAACAGCGCGAGCACGAGCACCCACAGCAGCAATGACCCGTCGAGGCCGCCCCAGAACGACGTGATCTTGTAGGCGGTCGACATCGTCGTGTCCGATGTCTCGGCGACGTACTTGATCGCGAAGTCGTGCGTGACGAACGCGTAGATCATCAGCGACGCGCACAGCCCGATCAGCGCGCCGAAGCCGTAGAGACCGTAGACCGACGAGCTGACGAGCCGCCGGCTCTTGATCGCGTTGCCGGCGATGCCGGCCGCGACGCACCAGGCCGCGACCGCGTAGGCCGCGAGCAACGAGAGCGTGCCGACGAGCGCGATCGGCGAGAAGGGAACGCCATGGTCTGTCACGGCGTCCTACTTGAACTTCGGGTCGAGCTTGTTGATGGGCGCGCCTTCGTAGCGCGAGGGGCACTTCGCGGACAGCTCGCTCGCGTCGACGACCATCGCCTGCTCGGCGTCGGAGTGCACCGGGCACGCGGTCTTCGACTTCGAGTTGGCGCACAGCTGGTCGGCGAGGCTCTGCCGCTCGCCCGCCGGGATCAGCCGGCCGAGCGCGACGACCTCGGAGTTGTCCTCGAACGTGTCGGGCTTGGGGCCCTTGGAGTAGACACGGACCTTCTTGCCGTTGTTCTCGAGCACGAAGGTGCGCGCCGTGTCGGTGCCGACGATCGCCTCGACGATCGAGCCCGGCATGACATGGCCGTGGACCTTCAGCTCGCTGTCCTTCCACTGGTCGAGCTTGCCGGCGGTCAGCTCGTCGACCTGCATGTAGTGCTGGGCCTGGCCGACGGACGAGTAGACGAGGAAGCCGCCACCGCCGATGGCAACGACGCCCGTGAGCAGGATCTTGGCAAGAGTTGCGTTGGTCATGTGGGGGGTTCCTCCGTCTTGCAACGGATGGGCCCGGCGTCCCGACTGTAGATGCCAACCGTAGCACGGCCAGGGACATTCCGGCCGTTCAGGAAATCGCCTAACCCCCGATTCCGATCATGTGCTTGGCCGGGGGAGCCTCGGCGAACGCATGGCCTGCGCGCTTTACCGCGACGGCATGGGTGATCGCGCGGACCAGATCGTCGTCGGAGGCACCGGCGCGGACGAGATCGCGCAAGGACGTCGCGTCGTCGTGGCCGAGGCAGGCATGCAATTCGCCCGTCGCGGTGAGCCGCAGCCGGTTGCAGTCGTCGCAGAAGTGCTCGGTCATCGCCGAGATGATCCCGAGCTCCTTGCCATCGGCGAGGCGCCAGTAGCGCGCCGGGCCAGCGTCGCGGCCGGCGGTCGCCGGCACGAGCGGGCCGAGCGCGGCCTCGACCGCGCGCCGGATCTCGCCGGCGGACAGGCCGCGCGCCGCGTCGTAGATCTCGCCGTCGGACATCGGCATGTGCTCGATGAACCGCGGCGTCGCGCCGCGCTGCCACGCGTCCTCGCACAGCGCGACGACCGCGTCGTCGTTGACGCCGCGCAGCGCGACGGCGTTGGTCTTGACGCGCAGCCCCGCAGCACGCGCCGCATCGATGCCGGCGAGCACGCGCGCGAGGTCGCCGCGGCCGGTGATCTCGCGGAACTTCACGGGATCGAGCGTGTCGACCGACACGTTGACCGCCTGCAGGCCCGCGGCGCGCAGCGGCCCGGCGAGCTCGCCCAGCAGGTGGCCGTTGGTCGTCATCACGACCTGCTCGAGGCCGGGGATCGCGGCGACGCGCCGCACGAGCTCGACGATGCCGTGGCGCACCGTGGGCTCGCCGCCGGTGAGCCGGACCTTGCGCACGCCGAGGCCGACGAACACGCCGACGATCCGCTCGAGCTCCTCGAACGTCAGCACCTGCGCGCGCGGCTGGAACTGCATCTTGTCGACGAGCTCCTCCGGCATGCAGTAGACGCAGCGATAGTTGCAGCGGTCGGTCACCGACACGCGGAGGTAGCGGATCCGACGCGCATAGCCGTCGACCAGGCTGTCGACCAGCCGTGCCAGAGGCAGGTGCACGCGCGCCATCGCCCGAACCATACGCGATCTCGCGAAGACAAGTTACCCATTGACACTTCGAGCGAAAACGCGCATCTATGCGCCCGCCGAATGATGCCCCAGCCGACGACCCCGACCCTCGATGGCCTCTGGGTCCTTCTGGTCGCGAACGAAGGCGAGCTCGCCGCCATCGCTCCCGCCGAGCGCGTGCCCGTGATGGCGCGCTCCGGTGACGATCAGAAGTACCTGCTCGTGTTCAAGAACGTCGCGAACGCCCGCGCGTTCGTCGCCGCGTCCGAGCTCGATGGCGCCGAGCCGCGCATGGTCGTGCGCGGCAACCGCGACGATATCCTTCGCATCGCGAGGAGCGAGGGCGTGATCGGGACGTTGCTCGATTACGATCCGTCGACGCAGAAGTACGCGGCGGCGACGGCGCTGGCCTGAGCCCGCAGAATAGGGAATAGGCAACAGAGAACCGAGAGCTCTGAATTTCCGGACATTCAGAGCTCTCGGTTCTCTGTTGAGTATTCCCTATTGATCAAGCCGTGATGAGCAGCTCGTCGACGTCGCCTCGGCGCGCCGCGTTCGAGTTGATCGCCCGCGGGCACTTCACGCGCTCGAGCTTGAAGCCGCGGTAGATCGACCGGATGAACGGCGTGTCGCTGTTCGACAGCATGACGCGGCAGCCGCGCGCGACGAGCTCGCGTGCGCAGTCGGCGAGCGCGCGCTGGTCGTCGCCACCGAACGCGACGGCCGTGTAGCTCGTGAAATTCGCGGTCGTCGTCACCGGATCGTACGGCGGATCGAAGTAGACGAAGTCGCCCCTGCCGGCGTCGGCCACCGCGTCGCGGTAGTCGGTGCAGCGCAGCTCCGCGCGCGCGAGCACGCTCGCGGCCGCGCGCAGCGCCTCCGGCACGCAGATCGGCGGATCGGTGTAGCGGCCGATCGGCACGTTGAAGTCGCCGGCGCGGTTGACGCGCCACAGGCCGTTGAAGCAGGTCTTGTTGAGGTAGACGAACGCGGCCGCGCGCTCCGCGGCCGGCCACGACGCGTCGCGATCGTTCCACCGCTCGCGCGTCGCGTAGTAATGACGCTGGTCGTGCGCCTCGCGGTGATGCTCGAGCCGGCGGATCACGGACGCGACGTCGGTCGCGAGTGCGCCGTAGAGCCCGATCAGATCGGCGTTCGAGTCGGCGAGCACCGCGTCGCGCGGCGCGAGCCGGAAGAACAGCGCGGCACCGCCGGCGAACGGCTCGTAGTAGCGGCCGAAGCGCTCGGGGACGCGCGCGAGCAGCTCGGGCAGCAGCTTGGTCTTGCCGCCGACCCACTTCACGACGGGCGCGGCGACGGGCTGGAGGATCTGGGGCTGCGGCGTGACGCGCCCCACGCGCGCCGCACGCAAACGACGTGGCATGCAGCGAATCGTCGAGGGCTGCGATCGAGCGGGCCAATTTCTGGCCGCGGCCGCCGTCACTTCGATATCCTGTTCCGGATGCGGTCGCCGGTTCTATGTGCGCTCGTCGCGATCGGATGCGGGAGCAGCGGGAGCGGCGTCGACGTCGAGGTGAAGGCGCCGTCCGGAACCCGGACGGTCGAGCTGCTCGTCGCGCCGGGCGACTGCACCGACGCGACGTGCAGCGACGGCATCGCGTGGACGATCGCGGGCCCGCAGGCCGCCGGCACGATCTACAAGGTCGACAGCGACACGCGCAACACGCTGCAGGTGCCGGCGAGCGGCACCGTGCGGTTCCGGCTGCACAGCAACGCCGATCAGACGATCGATCGGCTCGCCGCGATCGGGTTCGACGCCGCGGGCGCGCCGCTGTCGATCAAGGTGCTCCACGACATCGTCGTGCCGACCGATCACGCCGAGATCTGGCAGCTGTCGCTCGATGCGATCGACGAGATCGGAGATCAGCCCGACGCGCCGCCCGCCTCCGGGACCCCGACCGAGCGCCAGCACGTGTGGCGCGCGCCGGTCGTCCAGGGCGGCCCCGAGGATCCGGCGTCGTATCCGTCGTGCGTCGTCACCCAGTCGTGGAGCGACAGCGACAGCTCGTGGGACCGCCACTTCATCGTGCCGTCGGATCACGACTGCGACAACCAGGCGATCGAGTGCAACGCGAACTGGTACGACTTCGCGGCCGGCCAGACGGCCTCGGTGTGCGCGACCAACAACAGCGGCACGTTCGCGCCCGCGTGTATCGTCGGCGGCTCGCTGTGCGCGGACGGCCGCAGCTCGTCGACGGCCTGCGCGGCCGACCCGAGCCATCCTCCGCTGTGCATCCCCGATGCGATGTGCCAGTGCACCGATCCGGGCACGTTCGACACGTGCGTGCGCGACGAGCTGGCCGCGGGGTTCACCGCGCCGATGCAGAGCCCGGTCACGTTTGCCAACTGCGACTTCCCCTCGGTGACCGGAACGGCGGGCTCGGCGGGCCCTTGCCAGAGCAACTCGGCCAACCGGCTCGTGATCGACATGCCGTCGAGCTGCACCGCGGTCACGCTCTACCGGTTCGGCGTGCCGGGCGCGATGATGGTCGCGATGAACGACTCGTCGTTCACGCTGAACAACAACCAGAGCTTCCAGATGCAGGTGACGCTCGGCGACGGCGGCGGGTGTCCGATCGCGCTGGTCTGGCAGTCGGGCACGGCGTCGCTCGCGGCGACGCCGCTGCTGCTCGACGTCGCGTACGGCACGAACGTCCACCTGCTGATGCCGGTGAGGATCGCGTACGTGCCGTCGCCGACGTGCCCGCCGGTGACCCAGACCCCCAACTGTCCGCTCGTCGGCGCCGGCGCCAACGATCACATGTTCACCTGCATCAAGTAGCGCTAGGCGGTCTGCAGCGTGTCGTACGAGTGGAACTGCATCGAGAACGTCGCGCGGCCCTCGCTGAGGCTGCGCACGCGCGTCGAGTAGCCGAACATGTTGCGGAGCGGGACGAGCGCGCCGACGATGCGCTTCGCGCCGCGGTTGCCGACGTCCTGGACGTGGCCGCGCCGCTGCTGCAGATCGCCGATCACCGCGCCGAGGAACTCGTCGTCGACGGTGACCTCGACCGCCATGATCGGCTCGAGCCTCACCGGGTGGGCCGCCTGCACGGCGCGCCGGAACGCCTCCGCCGCCGCCGCGCGGCCGCCGATCTCGCCGTTCGCGCCATCCTTGAGGTGCAGCGCGGTGAGCGTGACCTCGACGTCCTCGAGCGGGAACCCGTCGGGGCCGCTCGATGCCGCGTCGCGCAGGCCCTGCATCGCCGCCTGCACGATCACGTCGGGCAGCGGGGGCATCACCGGCAGCGCGCGCTTGAACTCCATGCCGCTGCCGCGGGCGCGGCCCTTCACGTGGCAGCTCGCGTCGCCGTAGATCGCCTGCTCCTTGAGATCGCGCTCGAACACCGCGTTGCCGTCGCCCTCGGCGAGCACCGTCTCGCGATAGACGACCTGCGGCTTGCCGGCGCGCGCCTGCACGCCGTACTCGCGCTTCATGCGGTCGACGATGATCTCGAGGTGGAGCTCGCCCATCCCGGAGATGATCGTCTGGCCGGTGTCGGGATCGTCCTTGACCCGGAACGTCGGATCCTCCTCGGCCATCTTGCCGAGCGCGAAGTCGAGGCGCTCCTTGGCGGCCGCGTTGTCGGCCTCGATCGCCTGCGAGATCACCGGCTCGTAGGTGTCGATGCGCTCGAGCAGGATCGGCGCCTTGGGATCGCAGAGCGTGTCGCCGGTGGTCGCGTCCTTGAGGCCGGCCGCGGCGACGATCTCGCCGGCGACCGCCTTGTCGAGGCGCTCGCGCTTGTTCGCGTGGATGCGGAACAGCCGCGCGACCTTCTCCT
>JBLMXA010000739.1:0-9871 GCA_050257515.1 Acidobacteriota bacterium
TACGTGCCGACGCAGCGCTGCATCCCGCAGGACGGCGACTTCACCGAGTACGCGATCGCGCACTTCAAGAACTACCTGTTCGAGATCGACGCGGCGAGCGCGCGCGTCGTGCGCCACCTCGCGATCCCCAAGGACATGCCCGGCGCGCTGACGAGCGACGTCGTCGTCACCGAGGACGAGGTGATCTACAACTGCTGCGCGTCGGGCGTGCTCGCGCGCGTGCAGCTCGCCGACTTCGCGCACGTCAAGTGGATCAACGAGCGCCCCGGCCCGCGCGATCAGCTGCGCGCGTGGCGCGCCGGCGTCGGCAACCTCGTCGAGATCCTGTCGCGCGTCAACCTGCCCGACGCGACGCACTGGTTCGTCAAGGCCCTGCGGATCTCGGGGGGCAGCGCCGTCGACGGCAGCTACGGCCTCGGGCTGTCGCCGGATCGCAGGTGGCTGCTGTCGGCGCATCGCGGCCTCAACGAGGTCATCGTCTATCGCTACCCCGAGCTCGCCATTCACACGCGCGTGGCGTTCCCGCCGATGCGCGCGTTCTACAAGCACCTCGGCCGGCTCGCCGACACGCGCCTCGGCTTTCACCACGCGACCATCCGATGAGTGAATCCAAGTTCACGTTGATGAACGACGCCTCGTCGTTCCGGCGCATGGCGGCCGCGATGTGGCGCAGCCCGCGCGATCCGTCGATCTACGGCAGCATGGACGTCGACGCGACCGCCGCGCTCGCGTTCCTCGCCGAGCAGCGTGCCGGCGCGACGCGGGTCACGATCACGCACCTCGTCGCGCGCGCCGTCGCGCTCGCGCTGCGCGATCAGCCCGAGCTCAACGGCAAGGTCAGGTTCTGGGGCCGGCTCGAGCGGCGCGCGACGATCGACGTGTTCGTCACCGTCGCGACCGATGGCAACCGCGACCTGTCGGGCGTGCGCGTCGATCGCGCCGACGAGAAGTCGCTCGCCGAGCTCGCGCGCGAGGTCGGCGCGCGCGTCGGCAAGATCCGCCGCGGCGACGACGCGAGCTACAAGCAGAGCAAGCGCGCGTTCAAGCAGCTGCCGTGGTGGCTCGCGCGGCCGGCGACCTGGCTGTCGGACGTGCTCGTCAACGAGCTGCACGTCGATCTCGCGGCGCAGGGCATGCCGAGCGATCCGTTCGGCTCGGCGATCGTGACGAGCGTCGGCATGTTCGGCATCGACTCGGCGTTCGCGCCGTTCGTGCCGCTCGCGCGCTGCCCGATGCTGATCCTCGTGCCCGAGGTGCGCCCGCGCCCGTGGGCCGTCGGCGACCGCGTCGAGGTGCGCCCCGTGCTCAGGCTGTGCGCGACGTTCGATCACCGGCTGATCGACGGCGCCGCCGCCGGACGGTTCGCGGCGCGGCTCGGCGAGCTGTTCGCGGCGCCCGCCCACCTGGCGTAACCTGGGCAGGTGCAGGTCACCGATCGCGCGTGGATCCGCCAGCGGCTGCGCGCCGACCCCGCGCTCCACCTCTACGAGCTCGGCGATCTCGACGACTTCTTCTGGCCGCACACGCGCTGGTACGCGCGCGGCGACGCGACCGCGCTCGTCTACACCGCGAGCGAGCTGCCGGTGCTGGTCGCGCTCGGCGGCGCGGAGCATGCCGCGCTGCTCGCCGAGCTGCGCGACGTGCTGCCGGCGCGCGTGTACGCGCACCTGTCGCCGGGCCTCGTCGCCCGGCTCGCGCCGCGCTTCGCCGACGAGCCGCACGGCGAGTTCCTCAAGATGATCCTCGCCGACCCGGCCGCGGTGCCCGCCGCGGCCGCGACGCGTCTGGGGCCGGCCGATCGCGACGAGCTCGTCGCGTTCTACGCCCACGCCTACCCCGCGAACTGGTTCGATCCTCGCATGCTCGAGACCGGCCAGTACTTCGCGATCCGCGAGGGTGGCGCGATCGTCGCCGCCGGCGGCATCCACGTCTACTCGCCCGCCGAGCGCGTCGCGGCGCTCGGCAACATCGCGGTCGCGCCCGCCGCGCGCGGCCGCGGCCTCGCGCGCCGGGTGACCGCCGCGGTCTGCCGCTCGCTGCTGCGCGACTGCGATCACGTCGGCCTCAACGTGCGCGCCGACAACGCCGCCGCGATCGCCTGCTACACGCGCCTCGGCTTCGCGCACCACGCGCCGTACGAGGAGCACCTGCTGGTCGCGGACTAGGTGTCGGGCTTCAGCGCCAGCACCCACTTGCGCCACTTCGGCTCGAACGTGTCGAGGCTCTCGCCGAGCACGGCCTCGAGCGCGGTCTTGCCGGTGTGGTCGGTCTGGTCGGCGAGGAACTTCTGGTAGAAGTCGTGCAGCTTGCCGTGCTCCTGCAGGTAGTAGACGAGGTAGCGCGCCTGCGCGTAGGCGTCCCAGTCGGCCTCGTAGAAGCCGTCGCGCGTCGTCGCCAGCAGCTTGTCGAACGTCGGCAGCGTGCCGGCGCGGATCTCCTTCTTGAGGTTCGGCAGCCGCCAGTTGACGTGGCCGATGATGTGGCCCTTGCGCTCGCCGGGATACTCGAACAGCGATGCGAGGCCCTCGTTGAACCACGACGGCACGTCGGGGAAGTTCGCCTCCATGTACGGGTGCACGAGCTCGTGCGACAGCGTGCCGAGGCCCGACACGTTCATGATCAGCGCGTTGTCGGTCGGCGAGTAGTAGCCGTACGGCGTGTCGGGCGTGTCGTTGAAGTACTTCTTCGCGCCGCGGCGGAACGACCGCTCGTCGTGGAACAGCCACACCTCGAGCAGCTTCGTCGGGCGCTTCGTGAAGAAGTCCTTCTCGAGCAGCTGGACCTTCGAGCGCAGAAAGCCGGTGGCGATGTGGCGGACCTCGCGCGCGGGGCCGTCGCCGAGCACGACGAACGGCGGCTCGACGACGATCGTGAAGCCGTCGCCCTTCAGCCGCTGGGCGAGCGCGGCGGCGTGGTCGTCGAGGTCCTGCCTCGTGGGCTCGGCGGCGGCGAGCGTGGGGACGACGAGACATGCCGCGAGCGTGATGTTCCTCATCCTCATCCGAACCCAAGACGCACGACACGCCCGAAAGTTGCAGCGACCACGCACCCAAGGCCACGCGCGCCCGCGGTGTCTGTAACGGGCGCGCGGCCCCGGCGTATACGATGAGTCATGCCCGCGATCCGCGTGATCGTGCTGTTCGCGCTCGCGACCGTCGTGCGCTGGCTGCGCGGCAAGAGCTGGAGCGAGCTGGCACGCGGCCCGGCGAGCGACGCGGCGATCGCGGCGGCCGCGGGAGCGGCCGCGCTCGCGGTCGCGGTGCTTGCCGGCGGCCCGCTGATCGAGGCCGTGCTCGCGCGAGGCGTCGAGTGGTCGCAGTTCCCGATCGTGCGCGGCAGCGCGACGCGGATGTTCGGCGTCGCCAGCGCGGTGGCCTGCCTCGCGATCGCGGCCGAGCTCGCGCTGCGCGGCGGCATCGTCGAGACCGTGCTCGAGCTCGCCGGCTCGCGCGTGCTCGCGGTCGCGGCGGGCGCGCTCGGCGAGGCGCTGCTCGTCGATGGCGATCTCGCGGTGCGCGCGGGCGGCGCGCTGCTCGGCATCGCGCTCGGCTGGATGTACGTCGCCTCCGGCCGCAACGTCGTCGCGCCGGTGTGCGCGCGGCTCGCGTTCGTGCTCGGCGCGCTGCTGCTCGAGGCGCTGCGGCTGGTATCGTAGCGCCATGATCCTCCGGCCCGCGGCGATCAGCGACGCGCGCGCGCTCCTCGCTCTGATCCGCGAGGTGCTCGCCGAGCCCGGGGTCAACATTCCGATCGCGCCCGACGAGTTCACCTTTACCCCCGAAGAGGAGCGCGCGCGGATCGAGGAGCTCGCAACCTCGTCGCGCGCGCGCTTGCTCGTCGCCGACGAGGCCGGCGAGCTCGCGGGCGAGCTGACGATCCGGCCCGTCGCGACGCGTCGCGCGCTCGCTCACGTCGCGACGCTCGGCATGACCGTGCGCGAGCGCTGGCGCCGCCGCGGCATCGGCCGCGCGCTGCTCGGCGAGGCGCTCGCATGGGCGACGACCGCCGGTTACACCCGCATCGAGCTCAACGTCTACGCGCGCAACACCGCGGCGATCGCGCTGTACGAGCAGCTCGGCTTCGAGCACGAGGGCCGCCGGCGGCGGTTCATCCGCGAGGGCGACACGTACCTCGACGACCTCATCATGGCGCGGCTGCTGTGAGCGACGACCTCGAGCCCTACCTCGCCGCGATCCGCGCGTACGCGCCCGCGCACGCCGGCGTCACGGCGGCCGCGCACTGGTGGACCGACATCGACGGCCGGCGCGCGCTGTACGTCGAGGATCCACCGCGCGACCACGTCGCGCTCGGCGACGTCTACGTGACGTTTCGCCTCGAGGTCGATCGCGAGCTCGGATCGGTCGCGCGCATCACGTACTACCGGTCGCGGAAGGGGGCGAACGGGGATGACACGCTTCCGCCCTAGTCTAGCGCCGCCCGTTCGCGCCGATCGGCTCGCTGCCCGGGCTCTGCGTGGCTTGCTCGACCTGGCGCGCGCCCGCGTGGACCTTCTCCATCGCCTCGTCCCGCACCCGCTGCGCGTTGTTCTGGATCGCGTCGAACAGGTCGCGGGCGCTGTCCTTGAAGCTGTCGAGCGTCCACTCGCCGCCATGCTTGCGGTGCGCGTACAGGATGCCGCCGATCGCAGCGAGGCCGAGCATCGTCCGGATCTTCATGGTGTGTCCTCCTGCGCGAAACCTCACGCAAGTGACGTGCCCGCACGTGTGCGAGGTCGCCCGAGTGCGCTACAGCTCGCCCGCAACCACGCGGCGCAGCGTCGGGGCGTCGATGTTCGAGCCTGACAGCACGATGGCGACCGTCTTGCCGGCGAGCTGCTCGCGGAGTGCGTACAGCCCGGCAAGCCCGGCCGCGCCCGCACCCTCGGCGAGGTTGTGCGTCGTGCGCAGGAGCACGCGGATCGCCTCGGCGATCGCCGGGTCGGGCACCGCGACGAACCCGGCGAGCCCCTCGAGCAGCGCGGGCCAGGTGAGGTCGTACGTCGCGCGCGTGGCCAGGCCGTCGGCGAACGTCTCGGCGCGCTCGGTGACGAGGCGCATCTTGCGGTGCCACGAGTCGTGGATCGCCGCCGCTCCCGCCGCCTGCACGCCGTAGACCGAGACCTTCGGCCGCAGCTGCCGCGCGGCGACGAGCGCGCCGACCGCCTGCGAGCCGCCGCCGACCGCGACGACGATCGCGTCGAGCTCGACCGCCTGCTCGCACAGCTCGGCGCCGAGCGTGCCGGCGCCCGCGATCACCTCGCGATCGTTGGTCGAGTGCGCCATCACGAGCCCGCGGTCGAGCACGAGCCGCTTCGCGACCTCGACGGCCTCGTCGTAATCGCGCCCGGCCTCGACGAGCTCGGCGCCGTAGCCGCGCATCGCCGCGTTCTTCTCGGGGTTGTTGCCGTGCGGCACGCAGATCACGACCGGGACCCCGAGCTCGGCGCCCGCCCACGCGAGCCCCGCGCCGTGATTGCCGCGGGTCGCCGCGACCACCCCGTGCGTGCGCTGCTCGGGGGCCAGCGCGGTCAGGAACGCCAGCGCGTTGCGCGCCTTGAACGCGTTCGTCGGCTGGTGGTTCTCGTGCTTCACGAGCACCCGGATGCCGTGGCCGACCTCGGCGTCGAGCGTCGCGTAGTGGCGCAGCGGTGTCGCCGCGAGGTGCGGCGCGATCCGGTGGCGCGCCGCGACGATGTCGTTCCACGTGATCGGCCACATGTCAGGCGTGTAGCACGCGGCGCGCGAGCAGTGCGAGCGCCGCGCCGCATGCCAGCGCGATCGCGACCGGGAGCGCGACGTGCCACGCCGGGCCGTGACCGCGCAGCACGGCGAGCGCCTCGGGTGCGACCGAGCCGGCGTCGCGCAGATCCCGCGCGAGGTCGAGCACGCGCTCGGCGACGCCGTCGGCTCGCAGCGCCAGACCGCGGCGACGCTCGCCACGAACGTCGCGAGCTTGCGCATGGCTACGTAGGAGCACGTTGTGGGCCAACCCGGCTCGGGGCACACTGCTCGGGCGTGGAAGTGTTCTTCCTCATGATGGGCCTGTGGCTCGTCGTCGCGATCGCGCTCGGCATCCGCCGGCCGCGCGGCTTCGGCGGCGCCGCCCTGCGCGCGCGCCTCGACGCGGTCTACGGCGAGCCGCACGAGCTCGTGCGCGTCCAGCCGTCGGAGTTTCCCGAGGCCGACCTCGACTTCTACGACCGCGCGAGGAAGGAGCTCGAGGACAAGGGCTACACGCACCTCGCCGACGTCGAGGACCTCACGCTGACCCGGATCTACCCGCAGAACCGCACGTTCCTGCGCGTGCTCGTCGATGCCGGCCGGATGATCCGCGCGAGCATCTACCACCTGCACCCGCGCGGCGTCGTCGTGTCGCTGCTCCAGCTCGTGCAGCTGTGGCCGCGGCACCTGCGCGTCGTCGAGCTGACGAGCGAGATCCAGGGCATGTTCCTCGTCACCGCGAACACCCACGGCGTCGACCGCCTCGAGCCGCCGCCCGAGGCGCGGGTCGAGCGGCTGCCGCTCGCCACCCCGGTCGGCGAGGTGGTCGCGCGTCACGAGCAGCGCATCACCGAGTACCTGCGCGCGCACCCCGAGCGCACGCCGGTCCACTTCGAGTCGCTCGACGACGCGCTCGCGTCGACCGCGCGCGCCCACGTGTGCATGGCGCGCCACCGCCAGAAGGTCGGCGGGCTGTCACGCGACGAGCTCGAGCGCCTCAAGGGCCGCCCGCTCAGCGCGACCGAGGAGGCGTTCCTGCGCGAGGTCCAGGGAAAGCCGGAGTGACAGGTGACTGTGTGACAGGCGTCGGGCGTCGGGCGTCGGGCGTCGGGAAGAGGCAGAGCCTCGAGGCCGCGTGCGCCGCCGTGGCGATCGCGGCATGCTCGCAGCCGGCGGTGACGGCCGAGCGTGCGCGCCCGCCGGTCGCCGCGCAGGTACTCGCGCTGACGCGCGACGGCGTCGGACCGGGCCCATATCACGCTGGCCTCGCGATCTCTGCGGATGGGGCGATCCGGTTCGAATGCCCGAGGACGATTCTCGACCGCGCGCGCCACGCACAGCCGGTCGTGAAGCAGGACTCGCTCTCGCCCGAGCGCGTCCGTGCGACGCTCGAGGCGCTGGACCGTCGGGGCGTGTTCGGGAGCGACCTGCCCGCTGAGGAGGGCGTGGAGGGAGCGGACTGCGGCACGATGCTGCTCGCGGTGACGTGGGGCTCGCGCTCCGCTCACCTGCAACACCACGGCTGCGCGAAGCCGACGTCGATCTACGTCGATGCGATGCGCATCGTGCAGGGCCTCGTCGCCGAAGCGCCCTGCGATCTGCGCTGCGAGCTGTTCGGCGTCGAATGTGCCGGCTAGCGGCTAGCCGGCTCCGACCCGACGCCCGACGCCTGATCAGATGCAGTTCGGTGCGTCGAACGTGCCCATGAGCTGCACCGGGCCGCCGTTGCCGTCGCTGCCGCCGGCGGCGAGCGAGCCCTCGATGCGGATCACGCTCTTGCCGTCGGCGGTCTTGCCGACGCCGGTGATCGACACCGCGCCCTGGATGCCGCTGACGCCGGTCGCGCCCATGTTCGCGGCGGCGCCCATCGGCGGGGCGGTCGGCGGTGCGTCGAGCACGATCGAGATGTCGCCGGTCGCCAGGTCGGCGAACGAGCCGGTCGTCTGCGACGTGAAGATGCCGACGCTCGCGATCACCTTCGCGGCGCTGTCGGACTTGCAGCCGGTCCCCGGCGCGGCGTCGGTGAACTCGATCTTCCAGCCGAGCACGGTCGTCCCGGTGCCGTCGGTGCCCTTGAACGTCTTCGAGTAAGCCGACCTCACGCTCGGCGTCTCGTACGTCAGCATCGCGGCACCGGTGCCGGTGCCGTCGTCGGTACACGCGGCGGCAAAGATCACCAACAGGCAGGCGAGTCGCTGCATGGAGGGCACCGTAAACCCGCGCCGCGCCGGGTGCAACGGCCCAGGATCAGACCCCCATGCGATCGTGCACGCTCGGTGAGGCTCCTCCACACGTCCGACTGGCACCTTGGCCACGCGCTGCGCGACCTGTCGCGCGAGCACGAGCACGCGGCGTTCCTGCGCTGGCTGCTCGAGGTGGTCGCGCGCGAGGCGCCGGACGCGATGGTGATCACCGGCGACGTGTTCGACAGCGCCACCCCGCCGGCGAGCGCCGAGCGGATGTGGTTCGAGCTGCTGGCGGGCGCGCGGCGCGCGCGTCCGGCGATGGACATCGTCGCGATCGCCGGCAACCACGACTCGCCCGCGCGGCTCGGCGCGGCGTCGGCGGTGCTGCGCGAGCTCGGCGTGCACGTCGTCGGCGGGCTGCCGCGCGAGCTCGACGACGCGCTGATCCCGGTCGCCGGCGGCCGCGGCCTGATCGCCGCGGTGCCGTTCCTGCGGCCGGTCGACATCTCCACGGAGACGGAGGACCCGCTGTCCGCCGTGTACGGTGACGTGATCGCGCGGGCGCGGGCGAGGCGCGCGCCGGGCCAGGCGCTGATCGTGCTCGGCCACCTGTACCTGACCGGCGCCGAGCCGTCGGCGAGCGAGCGGCGCGTGTCGATCGGCGGCGCCGAGGCCGCGCCGCCGCGGCTGTTCCCCGACGACATCGACTACGTCGCGCTCGGCCACCTCCACCGGGCGCAGCGCGTCGGGCGCGACACGATCCGCTACGCCGGCGCGCCGCTGCCGCTCGCGCTCGACGAGGCGAGGTACCGCCACTCCGTGGCGCTCGTCGAGCTCGGCGACCGGGTCGACGTGCGGCTGCTCGAGATCCCGCGCGCGGTCGGCTTCGCGAAGATCGCGGGCAGCCTCGAGGAGGTGCTCGCGGAGATCGTCGCCCTGCCGGCGCGCGACGACAGCGTGCCGCCGTACCTCGAGGTCGTCGTCGCGCTCGCGCGCCCCGAGCCGCGGCTGCGGCAGGTGATCGAGGCCGCGCTCGACGGCAAGCGCGCGCGGCTCGTCCAGCTGCGCGCCGAGCTGTCGGGCGACGGCGCGGCGCTCGCCGATCGCGTCAGCGCGCGGCTCGCCGAGCTCGATCCGCGCGAGGTGTTCGCGCGGCTGTGGGCGCGCAACCACGCCGGCGCGCCGAGCGCGGCGGTGATCGGCGCGTTCGAGCGGCTGCTCGCCGAGGTGCGCGGCGACGCGGCGGACCCGGAGGCCGCGTGAGGATCCTCGCGATCCGCGGCTGCAACCTCGCGAGCCTCGCCGGCGAGTTCGAGATCGATCTCGCGCACGGGCCGCTCGGCGGGGCTGGCGTGTTCGCGATCACCGGGCCGACCGGCGCGGGCAAGAGCACGCTGCTCGACGCGATGTGCGTCGCGCTGTTCGATCGCACGCCCCGGCTGACGAACCACAGCCGCGTCGTCGTCGGCCGCGGCGACGACGATCCGGCCGCGCTCGGCGCGCAGGACGTGCGCGCGCTGCTCCGCCGCGGCGCGACCGCCGGCTACGCCGAGGTCGACTTCGAGAGCGGCGATCTGAAGCGCTACCGCGCGCGGTGGAGCGTGCGGCGCGCGCGCAACGCCGCCGACGGCCGGTTCCAGGACCAGCAGGTCACGCTGCTGTCGCTCGATGGCGGCGAGCGGCTCGGCGGCACGCGCACCGAGACGCTCAAGGCGATCCACGAGCGGCTCGGGCTGACGTTCGATCAGTTCCGGCGCTCGGCGCTGCTCGCGCAGGGCGAGTTCGCGGCGTTCCTGCGCGCCGACGGCAAGGATCGCAGCGAGCTGCTCGAGCGGATGACGGGCACCGAGATCTACTCGCGGCTGTCGATCGCGGCGCACGTGCGCGCGCAGCAGGCGGTGCACCGGCTCGAGGCACTCGAGGCCGCGCTCGGCGCGATCCCCGTGCTCGCGCCGGACGTGCGGG
>JBLMXA010000740.1:0-3232 GCA_050257515.1 Acidobacteriota bacterium
GATCGCGACGAGCGCGATCCCGGGCACGACGAGCAGCGCGACGGCGAGCGCGCGCCACCGGCGATCGCCGGTCCACGCGAACCGCCGCGCGAGCAGGCGCGTGACGAGGCCGAGCGCGCCCAGCACGATCGCGGTCTCGGCGAGCTCGCCGCGCAGCGGCGCGTGGAGCCACGGCGCGGGATGCGCGCCCGCCGCGAGCCGCTCGATCGCGGCCGCGAGCGCGGTCGCCGCTGCGTAGCACGCGATGCCGGCGGCGACGCCCAGGCCCCGGCTGCGCTCGCCGCGGCGAGGGACGAGCGCGGTCAGCGCCGCGAGCGCGAGCGCGAGGTCGAAGGCGACGAGCAGCCAGCGCGGCACGATCGCGCGCGTCGCCGGGATCCAGAAGCCATCGCCGGCGTGTGCGGGAGGCGGCGTCGCGACGAGCGCGCGGAGCAGGCGGCCGATCTCGTCGACCGACGCGCGATCGACACGCGACGGCACGTCGCGCGGGCTGTGATACGCGAGGTCGATGCGCTCGCCGTCCTGGCCGCGATCGTAGAAGTGCACGGCGCGGATCCCGTGGCGCGTGAACGGGCCGTGATCGGAGCGCTCGGCCTGCGGCCACCACCGGCTGATCACGCGGTGCGGGATCGGCGCCGACACGTCGACGCCGGCGCGCTCGGCGGCCCCCGCGATCCAGCGCATCTCCGCGCGGCCGATCAGCTCGCTGGCACCGTTGAGCGTCAGCGGGCCCGAGGCGCCGATCAGATCGAGCGCGATCGCGAAGTCGACGTCGCTCGCGCGGTCACGGACGAGCGCCTCGGCGCCGACGAGCCCGCGCTCCTCGTTCGCGGTGAACGCGAGCAGGATCGGCTGCGCCGGTGGGTGCTCGTGGAGCACGCGCGCGAGCTCGAGCAGCACGCCGACGGCGGCGGCGTTGTCGACCGCGCCCGGGCTTCCCGGCACGCTGTCGTAGTGCGCCATGATCAGGAGCGCACGACCCGGCGGGCCGAACCGCACGAGCAGATCGGGATCGGTGGTGTCGAGGTGGTGCGCCCGTCGCCGCTGCACGCCGAGCACGGTGATGTCGCCGAGCTCGACACCGCCGACCGCGAGCTGCTCGACCGGCACGCCGATCACCTCGAGCTGCGACGCGATGTAGCGCGCGGCGTCCTTCGCCTGCGGGCTGTCGCCGACGCGCGGCCCGATCGCGGCGAGCTGCGCGACGTGACCGACCGCGCGATCGACGTCGATGCCGGGGCCCGGCGTGCCGGTCGAGCACGCGGAGACAAGGACGGCCGCGAAGATGATCGGCCGCCAACACGCCGTGCACGCCAAGACAGACGCCAACGTCTGCTTCCGGCCGACAGCCGACGGCTGACCGCTGACGCCCGAGCACGCCGCAGGCGTGCGATACCGATCGTGCGCGCCGCCAGGCGCGCGGTCGTGCCTCAGCCCGCGCATTCGGCGAGCGCGGCGAGCAAGAGCGCGTTCTCCTCGGGCGTGCCGACGGTGACGCGCGTGCCGAACGGGAAGCTGCGCACCGAGATGCCGCGCGCGGCGAGCGCCGGCGCGACGTCGGGGCTCGCGAACCGCACGAGCAGGAGGTTTGCCTCGCTCGGGAACACCTCGCCGTACCGCGCGAGCTCCTTCGCGAGCCGCGCGCGCTCGGCGACCACGTCGGCCGCGCGCGCGGCGCACCACGCGGCCGCCTCGGTCAGCAGGAACGCGGCCGCACGCTGGTCGAGCGACGACAGGTTGTACGGCGGGCGCAGCTTCTCGAGCAGCTGCGCGATCGCGCGCGAGCTGATCGTGTAGCCGACGCGCAGACCTGCCATGCCGACCTTCGACAGCGTGCGCATCACGATCAGGTTCGGATGCTCGGCCAGCCGCGGCAGGTTCGTCTTGCCCGAGTACGCGAAGTACGCCTCGTCGGAGACGATCGCGATGTCGCGGTGGCGCTCGGCGAGCTCGAGCGCGAAGTCCATCCGCCACAGCGTGCCGGTCGGGTTGTTCGGCAGCGCGAGGAACACGACGCTCGGCGACTGCTCGGCGATCGCGAGCTCGACCGCGTCCTCGTCGAGCTCGAAGCGCGCGCCGAGCGGCACCTCGACGCCCGGCACGCCGCGCGCGGTCGCCGCGATCTTGTAGTAGACGAAGCTCGGCGTCGGGTAGAGCACCGGCCCGGCGAACGCCGCGACGATCATCGCGATCAGCTCGTCGGAGCCGTTGCCGAACACGAGCTGCTCGCCGTCGACGCCGAGCTGCTTGCCGACGATCGCGCGCAGCTCGCGCGCCCGCGGATCCGGGTAGCGCTCGAGCGCGACCTCGGCGAGCGCCGCGGCGAGCCGCTGGCGCAGGTCGGGCGGCAGCGGATACGGCAGCTCGTTCGCGTCGAGCTTCGCGCGCATCTCGGGCGGCTGCGGCACGTGGTACGCGCTCGCGCCGCGCAGCGCCTCGGGCACGCGCGCCTCCAGCAGGCCCAGCCCGCTCACGTGGATTTCCTCATCATCGCCGACCTCCCGTGACCTTCGAGCCCCTCGCACGTCGCGAGCGCGGCGATGTCGTCGGCGTGCGCGACCGCGGCGCCCTGCGTGTACTCGATCAGCGACGTCCGCTTGACGAAGTCGTGAACGCCGAGCGGCGACGCGTAGCGCGCGGCACCACCGGTCGGCAGCACGTGGTTCGCGCCCGCGAGGTAATCGCCGGCGGCCTCGCTCGACCACTCGCCGATGAAGATCGCGCCGGCCGTCGTGCAGCGCGCCGCGATCGCGCGCGCGTCAGTGCACGCGAGCTCGAGGTGCTCGGGCGCGAACCGGTTCGCGAACGCGACCGCGTCGTCGAGCGACGCCGCGATCACCGCCGCGCCGTGACGGCCGATCGAGTGGCCCGCGATCTCCTTGCGCGGCAGATCGGCGAGCTGCTGCGCGAGCGCCTCGCCGACCGCGTGCGCGAGCCGCGGCGACGTCGTGACGAGGATCGCGCGCGCCTCGCGATCGTGCTCGGCCTGCGCGATCAGATCCGCGGCGATCCAGCTCGCGCGCGCGGTATCGTCGGCGACGATCAGCACCTCGGAAGGCCCGGCGATCGAGTCGATGTCGACCTCGCCGTACACCTGCCGCTTGGCCGACGCGACCCACGCGTTGCCCGGTCCGACGATCTTGTCGACGCGCGGCACGCTCGCGGTGCCGAACGCGAGCGCGCCGACCGCCTGCGCGCCGCCGAGCTCGAACACGCGATCGACGCCGGCGAG
>JBLMXA010000741.1:0-7060 GCA_050257515.1 Acidobacteriota bacterium
GCCGCACGTCCACGGCGAGCAGGTGCCGCCGGTCGCGCAGGTGCACGACGAGCTGTTGCCGGCGCGCTCGGTGATCGCGACACCTCACGCCGAGCTCGCCGACATGTTCATGACCGAGGCCGCGCGCGGCTGCTCGCGCGGCTGCACGTATTGCGTGATGCGCCGCTCGACGAACGGCGGCATGCGCGTCGTCGCGCCCGAGACGATCCTCGCGGGCGTGCCCGCCGAGGCGCGGCGCGTCGGCCTCGTCGGCGCGGCGGTCACCGATCATCCCGAGATCCGCAAGGTCGTGCGCGGGCTCGTCGACGCCGGTCGCGAGATCGGCATCTCGAGCCTGCGCGCCGACAAGCTCGACGACGAGCTGGTGTCGCTGCTCGCGCGCGGCGGCTATCGCACGCTGACGGTCGCGGCCGACGGCGCGAGCGAGCGCATGCGCCGCGTCATCGAGCGCTCGACCCAGGCCAAGCACCTGCTGCGCTCGGCGGAGCTGGCGCGCGCGCACGGCATGAAGACGCTGAAGATCTACATGATGCTCGGCGTGCCCGAGGAGACCGACGCCGACGTCGACGAGCTGGTCGCGCTGTCGAAGGAGCTCGCGGCGATCCACCCGCGCGTCGCGTACGGGCTCGCGCCGTTCGTCGCGAAGCGCCACACGCCGCTCGACGGCACGCCGTTCGCCGGCATCGACGTCGTCGAGGCGCGGATCGCGCGGCTGCGCCGCGGGCTCGCGGCGGCCGGGCTCGGCGGCAAGGTCGAGGTCCGCCCGACGAGCGCGCGCTGGGCGTGGGTCGAGTACATGATCGCGCAGGCCGAGAGCGTCGCCGGGCTGGCGATCATGGACGCCCACCGCGCCGGCGGCAGCTTCGCGGCGTACCGCAAGGCGTTCGAGGCGCGCGGCGTGGTGCCGACCGGCCCGCGGGCGCGCATCCCGTCGTCCAGGGAGCTGATCGCGCTCCACAAGACGCGACTCGCCTCCTGATCGAGGGGGATAAGCCCCACCAGCTGCACCCCGATCCCCTAGCGGAAACGCACGGTTTCGGCGATTTGAGGGCCTGTCAGGCTGGCGCATTCCTTGCTGGGTTAGGCGGGCGTGGGAAAGCCGGACCCCACTGCGGTTGGTGTGATCACGGGGGAGCTCTCGACCGAGAGCTTCCAGCTACAGCCCACGATCCCGTTCCGCGAGCCGCGGGAGTGGCCGCGCAGCGACTCCCCGCGCAACTCGAAGCGGTTCGGCGGGTTCGTCATCCACGAGCGGCTCGGCGCCGGCGGGATGGCCCAGGTTCACCGCGCCGAGCTGCAGGGACCGCACGGCTTCCGCAAGACGGTCGCGCTCAAGCGGCTGTTGCCCCACGCGGCCGTCGACGAGGACCTGGTCAAGCTGTTCCTCGACGAGGCGCGGCTCGCGTCGCGCCTGCGCCACCCGAACATCGCGGGGGTCTACGACTTCGGGCAGGTCTCCGGCCAGCACTACATGACGATGGAGCTGGTGCGCGGGCCGACGCTCAAGGAGCTGATCGTGCACTGCCAGGACACGGTCGGGCTCATCCCGTTCCCGGTCGTCGTCCACCTGCTGTGCGAGATCTGCGACGCGCTCGCGTACGCGCACGACCAGGTCGACGAGTACGGCGTGCCGCTCGGCATCATCCACCGCGACGTGTCGCCGTCGAACGTGATCGTGTCGAAGGACGGTTTCGCGAAGCTGATCGATTTCGGCGTCGCCAAGACGGTCGGCACGCACACGTCGACCGGCATCATCAAGGGCAAGCTCGCGTACGTCGCGCCCGAGTACCTCGACGGCAAGCTCGACCGGCGAGCGGACCTGTGGGGGCTCGGCGTGCTCGCGTGGGAGCTGCTGACGAATCGACGGCTGTTCGACGGCGACGACGTGATGTGCGTGCAGCGCGTGCACGACATGCCGATCGATCCGCCGTCGCACCACAACCCCGACGTGCCGCGCGATCTCGACGTGATCGTGATGACCGCGCTCGAGCGCGATCCGGCGATGCGCTGGCAGAACGCGGCGGCGATGCGCACCGCGCTCAACGACCTGCCGTGCGCGAGCCGCGCCGATGTCGTCGAGTGGATCGACTGGGCGTTCGCGCAGACGCAGCGCGCGGCCGCGCCGGTCGAGAAGATCACCGTGCCCGAGCGCGGCCGAGGGTTGCGCGCGCGCACGGTCGGCCGCCTGCAGTCGCTGACCGAGATCCTGCTGCTCAAGCGCAAGGGCCCCGCGGTCGGCGCGGCCATGCTCGCGCGGCGCACGCGCGATCGCCATCGCGGCCGCGTGTTCGCGATCGCGGTCATCGCCCTCATCGCAGGCGCGGTCGCCGCGATGTTCGTCCCCGGCTAGTCGTTCGGGAGGCGCGCACCGCTAGTGGAGGGTGGGCGACGGCCAGCCGAAGCGGGCGAGCGCGTCGCGCAGGCCCGGCGTGGCGAGCGACACGGGCTCGAGCCAGAGCTTTTCGTCGTCGCGCGTCCACCACGCGTCGCTGCCGGGCGGCGCGAAGTGGTAGCGGAAGCGGCGGATGCGCACCCACTTCGGCGGCTGGCCCGCGAACGGATCGACCGCGAGCAGCGTGCGGATGCCGCGATCGCCGTCGAGCAGCTTCCACACGAGGTGGATCACCCACGCCTCGCGCGGCACCTCGTCCATCGCCGCGAACCAGATCAGCCAGTCGAGGCGGCGGTGGTACGGGCCCAGCACGCACGGCCGCCGCGCGAGGTCGCCGGGCTTGCATGGCAGCTCGTACGCCGCCCAGTGCGCGGTCGCCGGATCGGCGTCGAGCGTGCCCTCGATGACGAGCTCGTAGCGCTCCATGCCGACCGAGCCGAACGCGCCATACGTGTTGACGAGCTCGAGCCGGTCGTAGCTCCGGTTCATCGCCTGGTGGTGCGAGGTCAGGTTGTCGACGACCGGCAGCGACTTGAAGATCACGAGCGCGGCGAACATGCCGACCACGATCTGGCGCGCGTCGGGCTTGCCGAGCCGCGGCACGAGCCAGCGCCGCCAGTCCGGCGTCGCGAAGAACGCGATCGCCGGGACGAGCACGACGATCGCGAAGAAGTCCTCGAGCGCGCTCGCGTGCTCGTACAGCAGGATCGCGCCGAGCGTGACCGTGATCGCGAGCGCGAGCTGCCAGCCGTTGCGATCGACGCGCGGCGCCCGGCGCGCGCGCAGCCGGTCGCGCCAGCGCGCCGGCACGAGCCGCAGCAGCGCGTCGTCGTCGAAGCACGCGAGGATCGGCACGATCGTGAGCCAGTTGAGGAACGCGAGGTTGCCGCTCGCGATCAGCACGCCCTGGAACGAGAGCATCGCGAGCCCGGCGACGAGCCGCAGCGGCCGCGGCCCGAACACGAAGAACGGCGCGACGCACTCGACGATGTGGTTGAACACGACGCCGCCGGCATGCACCGCGTGCGGCAGGTGGTGGAACCACGGCGACAGCGGGTTCGGGATCGGCTGCGTCTCGAAGTGACCGTCGAGGCACGTCAGCTCGGTCCAGCAGCTGTCGCCGCGCAGCTTGATGAGGCCGGCGCCGAGCATGATGCGGAACACGAGCCAGCGCATCAGCACGATCGAGGTCGTCGTCGGTGCCGGAGCCCGCAGCGGCCGCGGGTCCCACGGGTGCGCGAGGAACGCCGCGAGCAGCGTCGTCTCGACGATCTGGATCTCCCAGCCAAAGCCCCACCACAGCTGGCCGACGCGCTCGTAGCTGCCGTAGATCAGCCACAGCACGAGCAGGCTCGGCAGGTTCGCGTAGCCGGCGACGAGCGCGATCGACAGCGCGAGCCCCACGTACGCCCACGCCATCAGCGCGGTGTCCGAGCAGTCCCACACGAACACGCTCGGCAGCTGCCAGAACGTCGCGTGCTCGACGACCGCGGAGGCCGGGGTGAGGCCGTGCGAGCCGATCAGCGGCAGCGCCTGGAACAGGATCCCGAGGAACGCGAACACGTAGACGACGCCGAGCAGGCGCAGGACCAGCCACCGCGTCAGCACGTAGTCGCGCGGTCGCAGCCAGCGCGCCCACGTATCGGCGGGCGTGGGGACGTGCAGGTCGTCGTCCACGGGTCGATGTTACAGCGTCGAGACCGGGGTGGCGCGTCGCCGCTGGCGACTGCAGACCCGACGCGCGCGCGTGTCGATCCGCGGATCTCGCACGGCACGCGCGTTGCTGAACAGGGCGGCATGTGGCGTGTCGCTTGCGTGGCCCTGGCGGCGTGTAGCGTGACGGTGGCGTCCGAGGACCCGCCGCTGCGGATCGAGCCGGGCGCGATCGCGCTCGAGGTCGACCTCGCGCAGCCGGCGCCGGCGGCGGTGCTGCACGTGTACGCCGGCGATCGCGACGTCACGGCCGACGCGGCGTTCGCGCTCGCCGGTGCGCCGCTCGGCACCGTCGAGGCCGGCACGCTGACCAGCAACGGCTTCGCCGGCGGCGCGGCGACGCTCGTCGTCACCTACGGCGGCGCGCGCGCCAGCGTGCCGGTCACCGCGCACGTGCGCGGCGTCCGGTTCGACGGCGTGCCGGCGTCCGCGGCCGACGCGTTCGCGACCGGCCCGCGCGTCGAGCGCGACGCGCAGCTCGAGCCCGGCAACGGCGCGATCCTGCCGCCGAACCTGGGCCGTCTCGACGTCGACTTCACCGCCGACGATACCGACAGCCTCCACGCGGTGGCGGTGCGCTCGCCGTACCTCGACCTCACGGTCTACTCGGCCGGCGCGCCCGGCCCGCGGCGGGTCGCGCTGTCCTCGCGCGAGTGGAGCGCGGTGGCGAGCACCGCACGCGGCCGCGCGGGGGACCTCGAGGTCGCGGCGACGTCGGCGTCGCCCGGCGCGCCGATCCACGTCGCCGCGGCGCACGTCGCGATCGCCGACCTCGACGCGAGCTCGCTCGCGTTCACCGCCGCGCGCGCCGGCGAGACGCCGCACCTGTGGCGCTACGACGTCGCGCGGAGCTCGCAGCAGGCGCTCGTCACGCTCGAGACGTGCGTCGGCTG
Organism: Acidobacteriota bacterium; assembly: GCA_050257515.1. Taxonomy (GTDB): domain Bacteria; phylum Myxococcota_A; class Polyangia; order Haliangiales; family Haliangiaceae; genus JABFXX01. The sequence goes on from JBLMXA010000741.1 coordinate 4,999, forward strand.
TCACGTCGCGGTGTCGCCCGACGGCACGCGGCTCGCGACCGCCAGCAACGGCGCAGGCGTGTCCGGCTACCTGTTCGACCTGGGCGACCGCTCGATCGTCGCACGCACCGACGACGTCGGTGTGTGGACGGCGGCGAGCTTCACCGCGGGCGGCGAGCTCGTCACGGGTTATCTCGGCTCGCTCGCGCTGCGCGACGCCGCGACCGGCGAGCTGATCGCGCCGATCCCGACGCGCACGCCCGCGGCCGAGCCGGCGGTGTCGCCCGACGGCCACACGCTCGCGTACATCTCGCTCGAGACCGTCGGCGAGGCGTTCCTCGGCGGCGATGCGCTCGCCGTGATGGCGCGCGATCCGGCGACCGGTGCGTTCGGCGCGCCTCGCGAGCTCGCACGCGGCGCCGCGGTGCTCGAGCCCGAGGTGTCGAGCGACTCGCGGTGGATCGCCTACACGCGCAACGCGACGCAGGAGCGCTTCGTGTACGACGACACCGACGTCGTGTCGATCGATGGCGAGACGACGATCCGCGTCACGACGGGCGCGCTCGACGGGCTCGCGCGGTGGGCATCGCCGATCGTCGACGGGCGCGCGTGGCTCGCAGTCGTCTCGACGCGTCCGCTCGCCGGAGTGGCGCAGCCGCCGCAGCTGTGGCTTGTCGCGATCGATCTCGCGACCGGCACGGTGTCACGCCCGGTCCACCTGCCCGGCCAGGATCTGGCCTGGCTGGTGATGCACGCGCCGATGCGACTACCCCTGAGCGAAGCGAAGTGACCGTTCGCGCGAAGCGCGACGGTGTGTCATCGATGCGCCGAAGGCGCGGCTAATCGACGGGCTCGACGACGCCGTCGGCGAGCTCGTCGGCGCGGTAGCCGCGCGACAGCTTCTTGCCCGGCTGCTGCAGGTAGAAGTAGTGGCAGTGATCGCGCTCGCTCCACACGACGTGCTCGACCGCCGCCTCGTCGCCGGCGTGGCTGCCGACGAGGATCGTCACGGTGTCGCCGACCGCGAACCGAGCCGTCTGGGCGGCGGGCATCACGCCTCGTCGACTCCGCGCCGCAGGTAGCTCACCGTATCGACGAGCGTGAGCTGCGGATCGCGCGCGACGAACCCGAGCTCCTTCTGCGCCTTGCTCGAGTCGATCCACCAGTAGCAGCCCGCCATCTCGACGCTGATGCGATCGACCGGCGGCTCCTTGCCGCGCCAGCGGTAGAGCTCCTCGACGAGGCTCGCGCCCCACTTGTTCCAGCGTGCCGGCAGCTTGAGCCGCGGCGGCGCGATGTTCGCGACGCGCCCGAGCCGCGCGAAGAACTCCTTCATCGTCCAGTTCGGGCCGCCGAGCAGGTAGCGCTCGCCGGCGCGCCCGCGATCGAGCGCGGCGGCGGTGGCCTGCGCCGCGTCACGCGCGTCGACGAAGTTGATGCCGCCGCTCGGGATCGTCGGGATCTGGCGCTTCAGAAACTTGCGCACGTCGCCCGTCGACGACAGCCGGCGATCGCCGGGACCGAGCAGCAGCGACGGGTTGACCGCGACCACCTCGATGCCGAGCCGCGCGCCGTGCTCGAACGCGAGCCGCTCCTGGAAGATCTTCGACGCGTAGTACGGCCAGCCGGCGACGATCTGCTCGGCGTACGGCGCGGACTCGTCGAGGATCTCCTCGCGCCTGGACACGCCGATCGTCCCCGACGTCGACGCGAGGATCATCCGCCGCACGCCCTGCGCCGACATCCGCTCGAGCACGCGCCGCGTGCCGTCGACGTGCAGCCGCATCATCCGCTGCGCGTCGTCCGGATCGCGCGACACCGCACCGGCGAGGTGGAACACCGCCGACACGCCGTCGATCGCGTCGACCAGCTCGTCGCCCTCGAGCACGTCGCCACGCACGTGCTCGACGCCGAGCTCCTCGAGCACGTGGCTGCGCGAGCGCGCCAGCCCGCGCACGATGTGGCCCTGCTGCACGAGCACGCGGCACAGGTGCTCGCCCAGGAACCCCGTCGCACCGGTGACCAGCACCGAGGTCTTCATGGCGCCCTCCCGGAGATTCGCCGCCAAGACGCAAAGGACGCC
>JBLMXA010000742.1:0-9864 GCA_050257515.1 Acidobacteriota bacterium
ATGTATCTCGGCCGCTTTCGCGAAGCTCGCGAGGCCGCGGTCGAGTGCCGGCGCGTCGGTCCGACCCGGGCCGCGTGCGTATTCGAGCTGTCCCGCGTGCTCGACGACCAGGGCCAGTGCGACGAGCTCGAGACCGCGCTGCGCGACTGGGAGATCGCGAGCCCCGACGAGCCACGCGCGCCGCACAAGCTCGCCGAGCTGCTGCTCGCGACCGATCGCCCCGAGGCCGCGGTCCACGAGCTGCTCGATGAGGCGCGCGCCCGGCTGCCCGCGCCCGCGCGCGCCGGCAGCGAGCAGCAGGACGCCGAGCTGCTCGCGTGGCACGACGGCGACTTCGCGCTCCTCGAGAAGACGCTGCGCGCGCGCGATCTCGGCGACGGCCACTGGGCGCGCCAGCTGATCGACATCTACCTCGAGACCGGACGTGACGCCGACGCGCTCGCGGTCGCCGAGGAGTTCGAGCGCAAGAACGCGAACATGCCACCGGCGCCCGGCACGAGCGACGGGCCGCTGTTCAACGACCCGACCAGCGACATGCTCGCGATGCTCGCGCGCGGCGGCGCGATCGGCGCCGACGAGTATCACCGCCGCCGCGACGCGTGGGTCCACGAGCTCGACACCCACATCGGCGGCGATTACCGCAGGCAGATCTGGGCGCACGCCTACGCGCAGCCGGCGCGCACCGCGGACGAGGCGCGCGAAGCGGTCGCCGCGATGCCGCGTTACGAGCCGCTGCCGCCGTTCTACTGGTTCTTCGTCTACGGCGACATCGGCCGCGCTCTCGTGCTCGGCGGCAAGCCCGAGCTCGCCCTGCCCTACCTCGAGCGCGCGACCCACCGCTGCCTCGCGCGCGATCCGCGCGACTTCTACTACCTCGGCATGGCCGAGCAGGCGACCGGCGATCGCGACGGCGCGTGCGCCGCGTACGCGACGGCCGCGCACCGGTGGGAGCACGCGACCCCGCGCTCGCTCACCGTCGAGCGCGCGCGCGCCGCGCTCGAGGCGCTCGGCTGCCCGCGATGATGCCGTGAGCCTGCTCGACGAGGCTCGCGACCATGCCCCAGTCCGGATCGCCGTCGAGGATCACCGCGATCCAGCCCTTGTGGCCGACGTACGGCGGGCGAAAGAACCGCTCGGGATCGGCGTCGATCAGCGCGGCCTGCGCGCCGTCGGGCGCGGGCAGCCACACGGCGACGTGCCCGCTGCCGTGGTGGTGATCGTCGAGCTGCGCGAAGATCTTGCCGCGCACGCGCCAGGTCGGCTCGCCCCACGCGAGCACCTCGGTCGTCTCCGGCAGCGCGAGGCAGATCTCGTGCAGGCGCGCGATGATCGCCTTCGACGCGCGCGTCCGCTTCTTCACCGGATGTGTCGAGACCCGCGCCTTCGCCATGACTGCTCGGCCTCATAACATCCCGCGGACGTCCGCGGACACTCGCGGGCCGCGTAACGTCCCAGAACCACGCGGGGCCGCGCTGGCGCACGCGTTGCTCTAGTCCCGGCATGCCCATCCTCCAGCGTTTCATTCAGCGTCGTCGGATCGCCGCACGTCACGAGGCGGCATACATCGTCGGGATCGCCGTGATCGCGAGCGCGCTCGCGCAGTTGGCGCTGCTCGGTTAGCGCTTCTCGCTGTCGAGCTGCGCCATCGCGTGCGATGCGTACCGCGTACCGGCGATCGCCCCGCGCGGTACGGCCGCCTCGAGCTCGGCGACCTGCGCGGGAGACAGCGGGCGCGCGGCGAGCGCGTCGTCGAGCTGCGCGAGCGTCCGCGCGCCGATCACCGGCACGAAGCCGGGCTGCTTCGCGAGCGCCCACGCGATCGCGAGCTGACCCGGTGTCAGCTTCCATGCCGCCGCCAGCGCCTTCACCGTCGCGACGAGCTTGCCGTTCGTCGCCTGGTGCTCGGCGGAGAACCGCGGCAGCGCCGCGCGGTAGTCCCTCGCGCCGATCGTGCTGCCCGACAGCAGGCCGCGCGACAGCACGCCGTACAGCGTCGCGCCGATGCCGAGCTCGCGCAGCGCCGGGAAGATCGCGTCCTCGGGATCGCGGCTGACGAGCGAGTACTCGATCTGCAGGTCGGCGATCGGATGGACCTTCGCGGCGCGGCGGATCGTGTCGATGCCGACCTCGGAGAGGCCGATCTGCTTCACGTAGCCCTGCTGGATGAGGTCCGCGATCGCGCCGACGGTGTCCTCGATCGGCACCTGCGGATCGAGCCGGCACGGCCGGTAGACGTCGATCACGTCGGTGCCGAGCCGGCGCAGGCTGTACGCGAGAAAGTTCTTCACCGCGGCGGGCCGCATGTCGAGCCCGCCCCAGCTGTTGTCGGGGCCGCGCAGCGCGCCGAACTTCACCGACAGCTGCACGCGGTCGCGCCGGCCGGCGATCGCCTTGCCGATCAACATCTCGTTGTGGCCCATCCCGTAGAAGTCGCCGGTGTCGATCAGCGTCACGCCGCGCTCGATCGCCGCCTGGATCACCGAGATGCTCGTCGCGTCGTCGGTCGCGCCGTACGTGCCCGACATGCCCATGCAGCCGAGGCCGATTGCCTGGTTCGTCATGGCTCCAACCTAGGCCGTGGCGTTTCATCACACTAGTCAATAAGATGTATACGACACATGAGCGGCAGTTATGTTCGAGATCTCGACCTCAACCTGTTGCGAGTGTTCGTCGTCGTCGCGGAGACCGGCAGCGTCACGCGCGCCGCGCAGCAGCTGTACGTCACGCAGCCGGCGGTGACCGCGGCGCTGCGGCGACTCGATCGCGCGCTCGGCGCGCCGGTGTTCGTGCGGCAAGGCCGCGGCGTCACGCTGTCGAGCCGCGGCGAGCGGCTGCTCGCGGATGTCCGCCCGCACCTGCAGGCGCTCGCCGACGCGGTGACCGCCACGCCGGAGCTCGACCCGGCGACGAGCGATCGGATCATCCGGCTCGGAGTATCGGACTCGGTCGAGGCGTGGCTGCTCGCGCCGCTCCTGCGCGTGCTCGCGCGCGAGGCGCCGCGCATGCGCGTGATCGTGACGAACGTGCAGTTCCGCACCGTCGAGGACGCGCTCGTGCGCCGCCGCGTCGACCTCGCGGTCAGCATCGCCGACGCGCTGCCGACGTCGATCAAGCGCTCGCCGCTGCGCCCGGGCTCGTTCACGTGCCTCTACGATCCGCGCCACACGAAGCTCGGCAAGACGGTCAGCGAGCGCGCGTACTTCGCGCACGATCACGTGATCGTGTCGTACAACGCCGACCTGCGCGGTGTCGTCGAGGACGCGCTTCACAAGACACGCCGCGTGCGCTGCTCGCTCGCGAGCTTCAGCCACGTCGGCGACGTCGTCGATGGCTCGGCAATGCTCGCGACCGTTCCGGAGGTGATCGCCGCCGAGATCCGGCGGACGCGCCCGCACCTGCGCACCGCGAAGCTGCCGTTCCGGCTGCACGCGGAGACCGGCCTCGAGCTGCTGTGGCCGCTCGCGGTCGACGACGACCCCGCGTGCCGGTTCCTGCGCGACCACGTCACTGCGATCGCGAAAGCGACGGGCCGCTAGTCATGGACATGTAGGTTCATTCGCGACCACCGACAAATAATTTGCGCACGCGGATCGCGAGAGCGAGCGTGAGGCCCATGAGGCGAGCACCACGACGTCGCGTCATCACCATCGGTGGTGTCGAGCACCGGGTTTCGGCGGAACGCGCGCTGCAGTTCGAGGTCGTGCGCGGTGCGCTGACGGGAGCAATCACGATCGCGCAGGGCGCGAAGCGCTTGCGCGTGCCGGTCCGCGAGGTCGCGCGGCTCGTCGCCGGCGCGCGGCGCGCGGTGATCGCGCAGCTCGGCCGTGCGGCGCTCGAGTCGGCGCGACAAGCCGCAGCCGGGAGCTGATCACTTCGCGGACGCGGCGCGGCTACCAGCCCAGCGTCGCCATCGCGCCGATCTGCACGATGTCGCCGCCGAACGTGAAGTGCTTGTCGGGGATCGCGGGATCGGTGCTCGTGTGGTCGACGGTCTGCTCGAGCATGTGATCGACGCGGACGAACGCGTCGGCGCGGAAGTGCACGTCGGGCACGTCGTAGCGCCACCAGTGATGGCGCGGGCCGGGCGGCTTGCGCGGCGTGCCCGGCGCGACCGCCTCGCCGTTCGCGAGCCAGGCGACGCCCGCGCTCGCGGTGATCGTCGGCGCATCGAGCAGGTTCACGTTGGAGTCGTCGGGGTTGTTGACCGCGCTCGTGCGATAGCCGAGCCCGCCGCGGATCGCCATCGTGCGATCGCGCACGCGCCACTCGCCCCCGGCGCGCCACGCGACGTTGTTCTTCCAGCCCGGGCGGATCGGGTGCGGGAACACGAGGGCGCCCGACGCGCCGTTCGGATCGAGCGAGTACATGTTGAGGAACGGGTAGCTCGACAGCTTGTCCTTCAGCTCGCCCCACCGGTAGTACGTGACGTCGGCGGTGAGCGTGACGTCCGGCGTCGGCTCGCCGCTCGCGCCCGCCGAGAACTGGCGCGGCGAGAACCAGCCGAGCGAATCGACGTGCACCGGCACCGGGATGTCGACGATCAGCTTCGCGTCGATCGTCGCGTCGACGTCGAGGTCGTGATAGAGCGCACCGCGATACGCCGCGCCGACGCGAAAGTGCGGCGACGGCATCCACAGCACGCCGGCGCGCGGCGCCAGCATCGCGCCCATGCCGAGCCCGAGCGTGAACGCCACCGGCTGGTAGCCCGACGGATCGTTCGGATCGGGCTCGAGGATCGGGAAGCTCGCGCCGATCGGCAGCTGCGACTTCACGAGCGCGGCGAACCCGAGCCCGATCGACAGCCGCGGCGTCGCCTTCCACGACAAGCCGACCGCCGCCGACAGCTGCTCGTGCGCGTCGCCGTACATGACGTAGTCGGGCGTCGGATTCGCGGTCTGCTGGTCGAGCCCGATCGCGCCGGGCGTGCCGAACCCGAGCAGGATGCCCGCGCTGATGTCGAGCGGCAGCGCGATGCAGGAGCCGAGCATCAGCCGCGTCTGATCGCGCGGCGACTTCGGGACGAGCGGGCTCGCCGTGTTCTGGTCGGAGAACGTCATGCGGTGCGCGATGTAGCTGACGTCGAGATCGACCTGGTCGTCGAAGCACTGCGACAGGTTCGCCGGGTTGTAGTGCGCGGCCGAGTAGTCGCCGGGCAGCGCGGTGCCGGCGCCGCCCATCGCGATCGTGCGGCCCGACGCGCCGTAGACGTCCTCCGGCGTGTTCGCGTACGCGAACGCGGGCACGAGCGCGACGGCGAGGAGCGAGCGGGCGAGCACGGTCAATGCGGGGCCAGCGTGCCGACCAGCTTCCAGATCGACGTGATGCCGTTCGTGTCGTCGAGCAGGAAGTCGCTCAGCGACGTGACGACGTGCTCGAGGATCGGGACCGTGATCACCGAGCGCATCGCACACGAGTTGCCGGTGTCGACGCTCGCGACGTCGCCGAACGTCGAGGCGAACACCGAGACCGGTGGCACGCCGCCGGCGGCGGGTCCCGGTCCGACGAGGTTGCGCATGATCTGGAGCGTCGTCTGGTTCGTGTCGCTCTGCACCATGTCGTCCAGCGCGGCGAGCGTGGTCATCGCGGTCGACTGGTTGTCCTTCGCGACGAGCTGCAGCCACGACGCGATCGTCGAAAGATCGTCGCTCGCGACCTGCGCCGACGCCGCGGCCGCGGTGAGCTGGAGGATCGGCCGGTACGCCTCGGTGGGGCCGGTCGCGTTCGCGCGCAGCAGCGACACGAGCCACGACTCGACCGGCGCCGCGTTCGGCGACGTCAGCACCTGGTTCGCGAGCCGCACGAGCGTCGCGAAGTTGCGACCGGTGAGGTACTGCTCGCTCGTCTGCTGGAACTGATCGATGTAGCAGCTCTGGTCCGCCGGCGACAGGTTCGACAGATCGGCGAACGCCTGCAGGCCGACCGCGAACAGCATGCGCATGTTCGGGTGCGCCAGCACGCGGCGGCCGCCCGGCAGCGTCGTCGTCTCGGTCAGGTACTTCGTCGCGAAGCCGACGACCTCGGACACGTCGGTGCCGGCGTTCGCGGCCTGCACGCGCGACGCCGTCGTGCGCGCGGCCTTCAGCAGCTCGCTCGCGATCGAGCTGTTCGTCACCGGCCCGAGCCGCGTGCTCACCGTGCGCAGCTGGATCGCGTAGTCGATCGAATCGACGAGCAGGTAGCTCGCCGGGTCGGTCGAGCCCGGCACCTGGATGCCGTAGAGGACGTCGCTCGCCGCGAAGAGCTTGACGATCGCGTCGTTCTGCGCGGCCGACAGGATCGTCGGCTCGAGCCGGCGCACGAAGCTGTTCGCGTTGTCGGCCGGCGCGTTGTACTGGCCGGCCTTCCACAGATCCGACGCGACGTAGTCGAAGATCGCGACGAGCGCCGGCATCTGGTGCTGGCTCTGGAACACGCGCGCGATCGGCAGCAGCCAGTCGAGGCCGCCCGAGTTCGCGAGGCTGCCGAGCGCCGCCATGTGCGCGGCGGCCGCATCGGCGCGCGCCGAGCTGCAGCCGAGCGCCTGCAGCGCGCAGCCGGCGCCGTTGCACACGAGCGGGATCGAGAAGTTGTTGAACCAGTTGATGATCGTGATCAGCGTCGACACCGTCGCCGGCGACTGGCTCGACATCGCGCCGAGCAGCCACTCGGAGACCGTGCCGTCGTCCGGGTTGCCGAACGCGCCGTCGAGCGCGGTCGCCGCGATGCAGCTCGTCGACACCGAGCCCTGCGAGCAGCCGATGAAGCCGCAGTCGGCGTAGCCGAGCAGCTCGATCGCCTGCTCGAGGCCGCTGCGGTTGTCGACCCACGTGCTGCCGTTCAGGTAGAAGCGGTTGTGGCGGTAGTCGACCGCCGGGCCGCTCGGGTTCGGGTTCGGCCGGCTGGCGAGCGACTTGTACTCGACCTCCCAGCCGAGCGATTGCTGGATCTGCGCCTTCTCCGCCGTCGACATGCTCGCGAGCAGATCGACGAGCAGGCGCGGCGTCGACTTGCCGGTCGTGTTGCTCGTCGTGAAGATCTGGCGGATCAGCGGGACCATGCCGATCAGCGCGTCGTACATCGCCGTGTCGGTCAGCGACACCGTCGACATCTGCAGCGCGGCGATCACGTCGCCGGCCGCGACGAGCAGGTCCTCGGCCTTGTCGGGATCGGTGACGAACAGGTCGTGCATGACCTGCATCAGCTTCGAGACCTGCGGGTAGCGCAGCAGCTCGAAGCCGAGGTGCGTGACGTCGGCGAGCGGGTTGTCGCTCGCCGAGTACGCGCGGCACGTCGTGGTGCCGTCGTTGCACGGCTGCGCCTGGCCGAGCACCGCGTTCGCGATCGCGGGGATGTGATGGTGGACGCCGGCGTCGATGAAGTCGGCGCCCATCTGCATCGAGAACGACAGCGCGGTGCGCTTGACGTCGTAGTAGTCGTAGAGCAACCCGCCGTGCGCGTTGAGCGCGCGGCCCTGCGGATCGTGCGCGCCGGTGACCGCGAGGTACGGCAGATCGATCGCGTTGCCCATCGCGTCGACCGGGCGGCCCTGCGCGTCGACGTCGGCGGCGCCGTCGCCGTCTTGGTCGACGAACGGCGTGGCGAGCTGGCCGGTCGTCGCGTCGACGAGCACCGCCGGGTTGCCGTGGACGTCGGGCCGCACCATCCACGCCGGATCGCCGAGCGCGTAGTGCGGATCGTCGACGAAGCCATCGCTGCGCAGCAGCGTGCCCTGGACGTCGCCGAGCGACAGGCCGGTGCACGAGCTCGCCGAGGTCGACGCGTGCGTCGCGAGCCCGAGCACGTCGTTCATCACGGTGTCGACGCCGTCGTTCTCGCCCATCAAGAGCCGCGTCGAGTGCAGCACCTGCGGCAGGTTCGGCGCGGCGAGCGCGCCGGCCGCGAGGTCGGTCACCATCGACGACTCGACGAGCGTCGGCTGGTTCGCGAGATCGACGATCGCCGACAGCGTCTTGCGCTGCGGATCGACCTGGTCGTCGACGAGCGAGTGCAGGCTCACGCCGACCTGGTGGACGAGCCCGGGCAGCGTGCCGTTCTGGACGACGGGCTCGATCGTGCCGCCGAGCAGGTCGGGCAGCGCGCTGCGGACGTCCTGCGACAGCGCGAAGTCGAACGACGAGACGAAGTCGGCGTGATGCGGCTCGAGCTGCGACACGTACTCGAGCGAGCACGTCTGCGACGCGGCGAGGTTCGCGCGGATGATGCGGAACACCACCTCGCCGAACGTCAGCGACTGGTTTGGCGGATGCTTCTCCGTCGGAACGCCGCCACACGCTGCCGCGAGCGCGCACGCCAGCAGCGAAGCTCCCCTGAGCCGCAACATCGAGCCGACGCTAACACGCTGCGAGGAAACCCGATTCAGGAATGATTTGTCACCGACGTTACACGGCCGGGAGCGGCATCACGGCTGGAGCGAGACCCACGCCGGGATCGAGCCCATCGTGAACGGATGGCCGTCGTTCGGCGGGTGGATCTGGAAGTTACCGCCCGCGAGCACGCCGCCGGTCTGGTACAGGATCGGCCCGACTTGACCCGACGGGTCGATCTGTCTCACCGCGAAGTAGTACTCGTCGGAGGAGCCGGGCTCGCCGTGATCCTCCGCCATGATGTCGAACCAGAAGCCCTCGGTCCAGCCGGTGCCCGGCACGTACCAGCGGCCCTGCCCGCCGAAGTAGGCCTGGTTGATGTCGAACGTGTGATCGGAGCCGCTCGGCTGGCCGGGGCCCGGCTCGTCGACGTGGCGGCAGTAGAGGTAGCCGATCTTGCCGTGCAGCTTGTCGCCGGTGCCGTGGTCCTGGTGTTCCCACTCGCCGCGGACGTAGCCCGCCTTCATCGGCATCCCGTTGCCGCCGAAGCTGTCGCGGCCGTCGGAGTCGGTCAGGTAGCCGATGCCGGTGACCCAGCAGCCGCCCTCGCTCGGCGGAGAGCCGCCCTCGCACGTCTTGCAGGTCGTGTCGATGCACTCGGGCGTGCACGCCGAGCCGTCGCATTGCTGGGTGAGCTCGAACGAGGTGTCGCCGAGCAGTGCGGGGTCGACACTGTTGCCGCAGCCGACCGCGAACACGAACGAGAGGAGCAGAGCGCGCATGCCTCGCGCAAAAGCATTCTTCACGCCAGCGCGCGCGCGCGTGAGAACCGCGGCTTGTCGCCGGCGAGGTGAGTGTCTCTACACCAGCGAGCAGGACTCATTCCCATGGGGCGACAGGACCATGGGGCGGCTATGCGCGTTCGAGTCGTGCAGGCACGTGCTTGTGCCACGGCGTGCCGACGAACGGATCGCGATCCTCGGTGCGCGTGAGCTCGTTCGGCGCGACGCCGGTCGTGCCGCGATCGGGATACGCGAGCCCCAGGCCGTTCGGCAGCGCGACGTGGCCGCGCTGCATCGTGTCCGAGACCTCGATCGCGACGGTCACCGCGGCGCGGCGGGTGACGAGCCGGACGAGGCCGCCGGTCGCGACGCCGAGCGCGGCCGCGTCGTCGGGGTGGACGCGCAGCGCGCCGCCCTCGTCCTTCTTGCGCCACCCGGGATCGCGCATGATCGTGTTCGCGGTGAACGAGCGCCGCTCGCCGGCGGTGAGCACGAACGGGAACTCGGCGTCGCGCGCGGGCGTCGCGTCGAGGCGCGCGAGCTCGTCGAGCAGATCGGGCAGCGCGAGGTGAAACGGCGGCTTCGCGCGACGCATCACCTCGGACCAGTCGTCGATCGCGAACACGAGCCCCGATTCGGCCGCGCAGATCCGCTCGAACAGCGCGCACGAGACGTCGAGCGGCGCGCCCTCGAAGCCGGCGCGCGCGAGCGAGCGGCCGTGCTGCATGACGGCGCGCGCGACGACGCCGAACACGACTGCGCCCTCGCGCAGCTCGTCG
>JBLMXA010000743.1:0-12608 GCA_050257515.1 Acidobacteriota bacterium
GACAGCGAAGATGAGGTCTTTGAGCTTGAAGCCGCTCTGGGTGAAGGCATCGACCTGCGCCTGGATCGTCTCCTTCGGCACTTCCTGGAGCGTGTCGACGATGTCGGTCTTGCCCAGCGCCCAGTTCCACATGCGGGCGACGCCGCACTCGGCGACCGCCGGGTCGGCCGCCATCGCCGCGCCGAGCGCGGTCACGTCGGCGGCCGGCTGGCCGAAGCGCCACGCGGTGGTCTCGGTCGACGGCAGGTAGTCGGTCATCTGCGCGAGCGGCGCGCCGTCGAGCGGGGTCGGCACCGAGATGCTCGTCGTGTGCTGGCCGTTGATGTCGTAGTACGCGAACAGCGGCGCGATGTGGTTGATCGTCGAGTGGCAGTTCGCGCAGATGACGGCCGAGACGTCCTGGAAGTTGACGCGGCCGCCGCCGTTGGTCGGGCTCGAGATCGAGTTGAACGGCCACACGCCGGTGTACGGCGCGGCGCCGCCGACGTCGGTCGGGGTCGAGCTCACCTCCGCCGGGAACTTCGTGCAGACGAAGGTCTCCTGGATCCACCGCACGCGGCGGAACGCGAAGTTCGAGAAGAACTGCTTCATCACGCCGGGGTTGGTCAGCACGCCGGCCTTCGGGCCACCGTTCGCGCAGTCCGCCGGCGTGAAGTTCGCGCCGAGGTCGTAGGTCGGGCAGTTGCCGCTCGACGCGGTGAACAGGTCCATGTACGAGCCGTTCGTCACCGACAGCTGCGCGGCGAACGCCGGCGCGGTGTCGAGCGTCGCGTCGAACGTCGTGCCATCGCCACCTTGCTTGAAGGTGTCGCGCCAGAAGTAGAACATCTGGCGCTTGAAGTCGTCGGTGTTCATGTACTGCGTGATCAGCGACGTGTACGCCGCCTTCTTCGACGCGTCGTCCGGAGCCGTCGCGATCTGGTCGATCTCCGCCATCGTCGGCAGCTTGCCGGTCAGGCGCAGCGCGGCGATCCGCAGCGCGGCGTTGTAGTCGACGACGCGCTGGCCGAGGATCTGGTCCCACTGGTCGCCGTTCGTGCCGCCGCAGTCGACCGGGCAGCTCGTCGCGTCCTCACCGGGATCGCAGACCGCGTTACCGCAGGTCACGTCGCTACCGGTGCCACCACCGCCTCCGCTCGAGCTGGAGCTGCATGCGGGAGCCGCCAGCGCGGCAGCCAACAGTACGAGTGAGATCCTCTTCATGGGGCTCCTTTTCATAATCGCTTCGATCACGGTGCGGTCTTCTCTGCGTTGGCCCAGGTCGTCAGGGCGTTCTTGAAGTTCGTGAAGTTCGTCGCCTGGTTCGCGAACTTGAACGGGTGCGCCGCGTCCTGACCCGCTTCCGGGGCCAGGATGACGCCGCTGTTCGGGATGTCCTGCATGTTGATGCGCGTGAGCACCTGGTTGCAGGCGTTGTTGAGCGCGCCGCCGGCCGACGTGTCCGTCGAGTTGATGCCGGTGATGTCCATCGCCGAGACCGCGTTCGCGTTCTGGCCCTGGAGGTGGCAGCCCGAGCACTTGTTGCCCTCGCCGTTCAGCAGATTGTTCATGACCGGGACGACCATCGCCTGGAACGAGTTGGTGCCGGTCAGCACCTTGCAGCCGCCGGTCGTGCCGCCGCCGCCGGTCGAGTCCGGGTGATAGACGTCGAGCACCTTGAAGCTGACGTAGAGCTGCGCGGCCGCGGTCGGCGCGAAGCCGGAGAACGCCGCGGTGCCGCCGCCGATCGACGCCGACGTCGACGCCATCTGGTTCAGCTTGACCGAGAAGAAGCGATCGATCGTGTCGGGGCACGGCGACGGCGTGCCGTCCGCGCAGTTCACGCCTTGCGGCGGCACGTACACGAACAGCGGGTGCTCGAGATAGACGCCGGCGGTGCCCGCCTTGAGCGTCAGGTCGGTGACGTACATGTCCTGCGACAGCGGCTGGACGACGAAGCTGATCTCGGCGCCGGTGAGATCGACCGGCGGGTTCGCGGCCATCCCGGCGTCGACCAGGCTGACGTGGTTGATCGGGCAGGTCGGATCGCCGGCGACGCCCGAGGTGCACAGCAGCGGGGCGAACGGCTGGGTGGAGAGGGTGAGAGTAGTTCCCCCACCCCCGGCCCCAGCCGCGGCCTGCTCGGCCTGCAGCCACTCGAGGATGCTGGAGGCCGGGACGGCGTCGAGCGCCGGGCCGGCGTGCGCGCCCTTCGTAAGTACGCGACTCGACTGAGGAGCCGTCAGGTCGACGACGTCCGGGGTGAAGTTGAGCAGGGTGTTGCGGATATCGAGGTCGCCGCTGCCGACGAGGAAGCCGATGTTAGGCTGCTGGCCGGAGTGACAGGTCGTGCAAGTGGCCGACTGGAAAGCAGGAAGCGCCAGGTTGATCCACTTGTCGCGGGCGACCTTCTCCTCGGGCGACACGCCCGGGTCGGTGCCGCCCTGGATGAGGCCGTTGCACCCGAACAGCATCAGCATCGCCAGTGCCCCCACCGACAACCGGACCATGTCCAGGTGCTTGAGCAGGGTATCCAGCATCGCCCGCCGCGACTTCAGCGGCGAGACGTTCGCTCGAATCGAGGTGAGGCCACCCAGCATACGGCCGATGCTACAGCAACGGGTATGCCGCCCGGGATCCCCCCTTACACAATTCTAACTGTGCGAAATGACTCCATGGTGGGGACGGTGTACCTACATTGCGCATGAGGTCCCTATCCCCAGATGGGGCCAGTTGTGACCACCACTCAAGTACCTGAAACTACATGTCCACGAAGTGCAACATTCATTACTTGTGTTGCTTCACCACTGGCCACGCCGGTAGCTAGGTCTTACAGCCCTCGCGGACCGCTGACTGGTTTGAGCTCAAACGATCTCGAAGCTGCCGCGCGGTGAGCGTGGACCCGTCGTGGCTCCACCCCGGGGGCGCGAGCACGTAGCCGAGCCGGGCGCGCGTGGTCGGCGCGCGGCCGAGGTCGCGGCCGATCGCGGCGAGCTCGTGAAATCCGATCCGTAACGGGTTGTACGTCGCGATGTCCTTCGTGAGCCCGTACACGACCTTGTCGCGCTCCGGCTCGAACGTGCCGAACAGCTTGTCCCAGAAGATGAAGATGCCGGCGTGGTTGCGATCGAGGTACTCGACGTTCTTGCCGTGGTGCACGCGGTGGTGCGACGGGGTGTTCAGCACGTGCTCGAGCGGTCCGAGCCGATCGATCGCCTCGGTGTGCAGCCAGAACTGGTAGAGCAGGCTCCACGCCTGCGCGGTCAGCACCATCCATGGCGGAAACCCGAGCAGCGGCAGCGGCGTCCAGAACACCGGACCGGTCACCGGCGTCAGCAGCGCCTGGCGCAGCGCGGTGGACAGGTTGAACCGCTGGCTCGAGTGGTGATTGACGTGCACCGCCCACAGCAGGCGCACCTCGTGATGCGTGCGATGGAACCAGTAGTAGCAGCAGTCCTCGGCGAACAAGAGGACGATCCACGACCACCACGCGTCGGGTCGGCCGAGGTCGCTGACGCGATGCTCGTACAGCCACGCGAAGTAGGGGATCGAGGCGAGCTTGGCGCCGGCGGAGATGCCGACGTTCAGGATGCCCATCGACAGGCTCGCCGCGGTGTCGCGCGCCTCGTAGCCGGTGACCTCGGGATGCCGCGACGCCCACACGATCTCGAGCGCCATCAGCGCGAGGAACGCGGGAATCGCATAGAGAACGATATTCGACACGACCCTTTCATCTATTGTAGCCGCCATGGCACGCCATGGCGGAGACATCATCGGCGAGGTGCTCGCGCGGCACGGCGTCACGCACCTGTTCGCGCTGTGCGGCGGGCACATCTCGCCGATCCTCACGGGCGCCCAGGAGCGCGGGATCAAGGTCGTCGACGTTCGCGACGAGGGCAACGCGGTGTTCGCCGCCGATGCGGTCGCGCGCATGACCGGGATCGTCGGCGCCGCGGCGGTCACCGCCGGGCCGGGCGTCACGAACACGGTCACCGCGATCAAGAACGCGTACATGGCGCAGTCGCCGTTGGTGCTGTTCGGCGGCGCGACCGCGACGTTGCTCAAGGGCCGCGGCGCGCTGCAGGACATCGATCAGCTCGCGCTGATGAAGCCGATCGTGAAGTGGGCGACCACGGTCAAGAGCGTGCCGGCGCTCGCGCCGACGGTCGAGCGCGCGATCGCGATCGCGACCGAAGGCGTGCCGGGACCGGTGTTCGTCGAGGTGCCGGTCGATCTGCTGTATCCGGAATCGATCGTGCGCGGCTGGTACGAGAAGGAGGCCGGGCTCGGCAAGGCCAAGGGCATCGGCGCGAAGGCGCTCGAGCTGTACATCCGCGGCCATCTCTACCGGCAGTTCCGCGCGCCGGCGCTGCCGGAGTGGAACATGCCGGTCAAGCTGCCGAGCCTGCACGGCGCGGGCTCGCTCGAGAGGGCGGTCGAGGCGGTGCGCGCGGCGAAGCAGCCGGTGCTCGTCGTCGGCAGCCAGACGCTCGTCGGCATCCGCGATCCGGGCCGGCTCGCGCGCGCGATCGGCACGCTCGGGATGCCGGTCTACCTCGCCGGGATGGCGCGCGGACTGCTCGGCCGCACGCACGAGCTGCAGCTGCGCCACAACCGCGGCGCGGCGCTCAAGGACGCGGACTGCGTGATCGTGTGTGGCTTCCCGTTCGACTTCCGGCTCGGCTACGGCCGCGGCATCAACCGGAACGCGACGCTGATCGCGGCGAACCTGTCGGCGCACGAGCTCAAGAAGAACCGCCGGCCCGACATCGCGCTCGAGATGCACGCGGGCGACTTTCTCGTCGCGCTCGGCGAGCGGGCAGGGGGCGCGTGGCCCGAGTGGCTCGCGCAGCTGCGCGACAAGGAGCGCGCGCGCGACGGCGAGATCGCGGGCAAGGCGGCGCCGCAGGGCGAGCTCGTCGATCCGGTCCACTTCTTCACGCGGCTCGAAGACGCGATGGCCGACGACGCGGTGCTCGTCGTCGATGGCGGCGACTTCGTCGCGACCGCGAGCTACATCGTGCGGCCGCGCGCGCCGCTGTCGTGGCTCGATCCCGGCGTGTTCGGCACGCTCGGCGTCGGTGGCGGCTTCGCGCTCGGCGCGACGCTCGTGCGCCCGGGCCGCGAGGTGTGGCTCATCTGGGGCGATGGCTCGAGCGCGTACACGCTCGCCGAGTTCGACACCTACGTTCGCCACGGCGTCGCGCCGATCGCGGTGATCGGCAACGACGCGTCGTGGATGCAGATCGCGCGCGAGCAGGTCGAGATCCTCGGCACCACGCTCGGCTGCGATCTGCGGCGCACCGACTACCATCAGGTCGCGCAGGGCTACGGCGGTGTCGGCCTCGAGCTCAAGGATCCGGCGCGCATCGATTCGATCCTCGCCGAGGCCAAGGCGATCGCGCGCGGCGGGCGGCCCGTCTGTATCAACGTCCACCTGCGCAAGACCGACTTCCGCAAGGGCTCGATCTCGATGTGATTTCGAGCGGATGCGCGTTTAGCGGAGGGCGTGCTTGATTCGAGTGAAATTGAAAACTATTTTCAATCTCAGATGCGCTATAGTCGGATCGTCGTCATGGTCCTCGCCGCCTCGTCCACTGCACGCGCCGATCGCAAGTCGTTCGCGCACACGTACGAGTACGCGACGCTGCCGGAAGGGCAGACCGAGGTCGAGCTGTGGCACAGCGAGATGCGCGACACGTGGGACGCGGCCACGCCGCAGCGGTTCGAGGAGAAGCTCGAGATCGAGCACGGCATCACCGACCACTGGGACATGGCGATGTACACGATCTTCCACCAGACGGCGTCGAACGACCCGACGGTGGCCGAGCCGCTCGGGCTCGACGCGGTCCACCTCGAGACGCGCTACCGCGTCGCGGATCGCGGCGAGCTGCCGGTCGACACCGTGCTCTATCTCGAGCTCGGCAAGGACTTCGGCCAGAGCGTCTACGAGATCGAGAGCAAGCTGATCGTCGCGCGCGACTTCGATCGCGTCACCGCCGCGCTCAACCTCATCGACGAGCTGTCGGTCGGCAACGACGTCGCGAGCAGCCCGCAGAACGAGCTCGGCTTCGCGCTCGGCGTCACCTACGAGCTGACGCCGAAGGTCCACGTCGGCGCCGAGACGTGGGGCATGCACGGCGACGGCGAGACGCGCGTGTCCGCGGGCCCGGCACTGGCGCTCGCGCCGTCGAGCAAGCTCTGGCTGGTGATGACCGCCGGGTTCGGGCTCGCGACCGAGAGCGAGGCCGACGTCGATCAGGATCTCGCCGCGTTCTCGGGCCGCATCGTCATGGGGATGTCGCTGTGAAGAAGTATCTCGTGCTCGCACTCCTCGCCGCTGGCTGCCGCGTCGCGCCTCCCCAGGCGAGCGCGGTCGACGCCGAGCGCGCGCACGTCGCGCTCGCCGAGCTCCAGCAGGGCCGCCAGCTGCTCGTCGCCAAGTGCGGCGCGTCCTGCCACGTCGCGCCGCTGCCGTCGCAGCACACCGCGGCCGACTGGCCGAAGTCGCTCGACGAGATGTCCGCCCGCGCCTCGCTCGAGCCCTCGCAGCGCCGGCTCATCGAGGAGTACCTCGTCGCGATGACGCAGAAGAATTAGCCGCCAAGCCGCCATGCACGCCAAGACAGACGCCAAGACGATCTTCCAACAGAAGATCTTGGCGTCTGTCTTGGCGTGCATGGCGCCTTGGCGGCCATCCTCAGGCGCGTAGCGCGTCGAGGAACGCCGACGCCCAGGCCGCGGCGGTGTCCTTCCACACGATCGCGCGAAGCACGCCGTGGCGCTGCACGCGCTCCTCGCGCGGCATGCGCAGCGCGCGATCGAGATCGGAGGCGAGACCGTCGGCATGATAGGGGTTCGTCAGCAGCGCGAGCGTCATGTGCTCGGCGGCGCCGGCGAACTTCGACAGCACGAGCACGCCGGGATCGTCCGGATCCTGCGCGGCGACGTACTCCTTCGCGACGAGGTTCATGCCATCGCGCAGCGGCGTGACGAGGCCGACCGCGGCATGGCGGTACAGGCGCGCGAGGCTCTCCTGATCGTAGCTGCGATACAGGTAGCGCACCGGCACCCAGTCGGCCTCGCCGAACGCGCCGTTGATGCGGCCGACGAGCGACTCGACGCGGCCGCGCAGCTCGCCGTACTCCGGCACGTCCGACCGCGTCGGCACCGAGACCTGGACGAACGACACCTGGTTGCGCCACTCCGGGAACCGCTCGAGCAGCCGCGCGAACGCCTCGAGCCGCTCGGGGATGCCCTTGGAGTAATCGAGCCGGTCGACGCCGAGGATCAGCTTCCTTCCGGCGAGCATCGCCTCGAGGCCGAGCACCTGCGATTCGCCGGGACCGTGGCCGTTGCCGTTCGTCACCGCCCGCGCGGCCTCGGCGAACCGATCGGGATCGATGCCGACCGGGATCACGCGCACGCGATCGCGCGCGCGGACCTCGGCCTCGGCACCGAGCAGGCCGCGCGCCGTGGCGATCAGGTTGTCTGCCCACCGCTGCGTCTGCACGCCGATGCGGTCGTACTCGAGCAGCCCGGCGACGATCTCGGTCGCCCACGGCATCGTCTCGAACACGTCGAGCGACGGGAACGGCACGTGGAGGTAGAAGCCGAGGCGGCCGTGCTGGCCGGCGCGGCGCAGCTCGCGCGCGACGAGCATCAGGTGGAAGTCCTGGATCCACAGATCCGCCGACGACGCGCCGAGCTGGCCGAGCATGCCCGCGTACGCGCGGTTCGCGTCGCTGTAGCAGCTCCATTCGTCGTCGAGGTAGCGCTGGCGTCCGGGGAACCCGTGCAGCAGCGGCCACAGGCTGCGGTTGCAGAAGCCGGCGTAGAAGCGCTGGCGCCAGGTCGGCGGGTAATCGAACTGCGCGCGCGTGATCGGCTCGCCGTGCTCGACGCGCAGGCGCAGCCCGGGGTCGCGCTCGGCGCCGCTCCAGCCGAGCCACACACCGTGCATCTGCTCGAGCGCGGGCAGCAGCGCCGACACGAGGCCGCCGACCTCGCGGTTGCGCGCGCTCGGATCGGGGTTCGCCGCGGCCGGCAGCCGGTTCGACGCGACGATCAGCCGCGGCGACAGCGGCGGCCGCGGCATTCGCGCGATCGCGAGCTCGTCGGGTGTCTGCGCCGGCCGCGACTGCCGCGAATCGACGAGCCAGCGCAGGAAGCGATGGACCCCGCCGACGGACGGCAGCGTCAGCCCCGCCTGCGTGCGGCGCGGCGTGGCGGTGACGAGGATGCCGACCTCGTTCTCGCGCAGGCTGACGAACATGTCCTCGTCGGTGAGGTCGTCGCCCATCGCGAGCGCGAGCGCGCCGGTCGGCGCGCGTTCGCGCAGCCACGCAAGCGCGGTGCCCTTGTGCGCGGCGCGATGACGGATCTCGAGCGCCTCGACGCCCGGCAGCCGCTCGAGCTGCGGCTGCATCTCGAGCCACTCGTCGACGATCACCTCGGCGGCAGCGGCGATCCGCGGACGGTCCGCCTCGTCGACACACCGCCAGTGCAGGCACACCGAGCACGACTTGCGCTCGATCAGCGCGCCGGGGTGGCGCTGCACGAGCACCGCGAGCGCGCGCTCGATCTCGTCGAGCTGCGGGACCGGCGGCAGCGCGGCCTCCCACGTGCCGCCGACACCGCGCCACACGCCGTGCTCGCACGCGATCGCGACCGTCGGGAATCGCCGCGCGATATCCTCGACGAGCTCGCGCGGGCGCCCCGAGACCAGGCCGAGCGTGATCCCCGGGGCCGCGGCGAGCGCGTCGATCAGCGCCGCGGTGTCACCATCGATCCGTGCATCCTTCGGGGTCGGCGCGAACGGCAGCAGCGTGCCGTCGAGATCGACGGCGGCGACGACCGCGGTGGCCGTCGCGAGCTGCTGCCAGTCCGAGTGCACTCTGAAACCTTAGCAGCGCGAGGCGGCATGCCCCGCGTGGCGGACGAGGTTCCTCGCGTCGTTTCAGCGAGCGCTGGGCCAGCCGGTTGCATCGCGGCTTCGCGAAGCGATCGTCCCGACGGCTACGTCAGGGACCGTGTGGAAAAAAAAGGCACGAGCCAAGCGCGGGACTCTCCGTGACCTCGCCATCGTGAATCACCGCATCGCGTGAACCTCGTCGCCGCGATCGAACATCACGTCCAGCCTGGGCTGGAGCGTGTTTCGTTCCTGGTCGTGCCCGATCGACGGTATTGCGATCGACGTGCCATCCGTCTAACGGTGGTCGGAGCGTGCGGCGGGATCCAGAGGATCGCGGCCATCGCCGCCTCCGCCTTGCGGTTCGCGTGGATCGGCGGGTGCGGGGTGTGCTGTCGTCCGCGCCTCGGGCTCCGCGAACCAGCCGAGCTGTGCTTCCACGCTCGCGACGAGCCTCCGGCGCTCGGTGAGCCAGTCGTCGCACCAGCGGATCAGCGCGAACAGCTCCTCGAGGCGCGCGGCCTCGCGGAGGACGCGGACCACGTCGATGCCGTGGCGGAGATCGAGCAGCGCGCCGCGATAGGAGCGCTCCGCGTCGTAGATGTGATCGACGACGAGCTGGCGGATCGTGTGGTAGCTCGAGACGAGCCCGCTAGCGTGCTGTGCGAGCGCGTGACCGTCGAGGACATGGAGCAGGCGAGGGCGCATCGCCTTCGCGTGGTTCGCGACATCGTGGAGTGCGACCACGGGAGTGACCTCGCCGAGCCGGCGAGCCTCGCGGGGCGCGTGCTCGATCGCCTGCGTCTCCGACCGCAGGAGCTCGCGCAGCAGCTTGTCGAGGAGTCTGCGGCGATCGTGCATACGCATTCACCGCAGTGCAGCGAGCATGCCGCTGTCGTGATGCGAGATCCGCGCGCTTGCGCACGGCCGGCGTGACGCGAGCGCTCGCCGTGTCACGGCAGCACGCGGAGGGCTACTACCTCCGCGACGTGACGCGCGCGGACATGCGGGAGCACGGCGACCCCGATCGCGACGCAGGGCGACGAGCTCGCGGTCGCCCGGATCAAGCTGCATGGCGTTCGAGCTCCCGGACGCGCAGCTCGAGGCCGAGGCCGGGCCGCCGCGCGTCGTAGCCGAGCACGCCCGCTGTCGCGAGCGGTGCACCGTCGAAGATGAGCTGCTCCATGCGCACGTGATCGAAGAAGTGCTCGACGTGCGCGAGCCTCGGCACGGCGGCGGCCGCGTGGGCGTGGATCGCCGGCGCGCAGTGCGCCGACAGCGGCACCTGCGCGGCATCGGCGAGCGCGGCGGCGGCGAGAAACCCGGTGATGCCGAGGCAGCGCGTCGCGTCGGCCTGGACGATGTCGACCGCGCCCGCGGCGAGCATCGCGCGGAAGTAGTACGGATCGTAGCCGTACTCGCCGGCCGCGATGTCGAGCGTCGACGCGTCGCGCAGCGCGCGCAGGCCGTCGAGATCGTCGGACGACACCGGCTCCTCGAAGTAGACGACGCCGTCGAGCGCGAACCGATCGGCGAGCGCGCGCGCCTGCTTGCGCGTGTACGCGCCGTTCGCGTCGACCATCAGCGCGACGCCGGGCGCGGCCTCGCGCGCGACGCGCACGCGCTCGAGGTCGGCGCGCGCGTTGCGGCCGATCTTGATCTTCACGCGTACGTGGCCGGCGTCGGCGTAGCTGGCGACCTCGCGCGCGAGCTCGTCGAGCGGCGTCGACGTGAAGCCGCCGCTGGCGTAGACGGGGACCTCTCGGCGCGCGCAGCCGAGCAGCTCCGCGAGCGGCGCCTCGACGAGCTTGGCCTTGAGATCCCACAGCGCGATGTCGACGGCGCTGATCGCGCACGCGCAGACCCCGGCGCGGCCGTGGTTGCGCACCGCGCGCACCATCCGCGCGTGCAACATCGGGATCGCGAAGCAGTCCACGTCGTGCAGGCAGCCTGCGAGCAGGTGCTCGACGACGCCGGCGGCCGCGGCGTCGACGTACGAGTAGCCGATGCCGGTCTCGCCGGCGGCGCTGACCTGCACGATCACCATCGTCGTCGCCGCCCACGTGCCCGTGCCGTCGGTCTCGGGCACCCGCAAGGTCGGCAGGCGGACCGCGCGCGCGGCGACGTGCTCGATGCCGCGGGCGTTCATGGCGCCGCCGTGTGGAGATCGATCTCTTGCCGGTAGTCGGAGCCGATCGCCGTGCGCGCGGCCTCGCCGGTGAGCTGGCAGCCGAAGATCGTCCGCGCGCCCCAGGCGTGCAGCCGCTCGACGACGTGATCGCTGACGTGGTGTCCCATGCCGGCATCGGAGTGCATCGCACGTGCCCGGCGGCGCTGCGACGACCTCGCAGACGTGCGGCACGCGCGATGCTCCACCACACGTACAGGAGGTCGTATGAAGCTCTATTACTCTCCGGGCGCGTGCTCGCTCGCGCCGCACATCGCGCTGCGCGAGGCCGACCGGACGTTCGAGCTCGAGCGCGTCGATCTCAAGACCAGGCGGACCGCGAGCGGTGGCGACTTTCTCGAGATCAACCCGAAGGGCGACGTGCCCGCGCTGCAGCTCGACGAGGCCGGCGACGAGATCCTGACCGAAACGCCGGTGGTGCTGCAGTACATCGCCGACCTCGTTCCGGACAAGCGGCTCGCGCCGCCGAACCTGACGTTCGCGCGCTACCGCCTGCAGGAATGGCTGAGCTTCGTGTCGAGCGAGATCCACGAGCCGTACGGCTGGCTGTTCGCCCCCGACACGCCCGCGCCGACCCGGGCGCGCGCGCGGGGCAAGATCGGCGAGCGCCTGGTCTACATCCACGGCGTCCTCGTCGATCGGGGCTTCTTGCTCGGCGAGACGTTCAGCGTCGCCGATGCCTACCTGTTCGTGATGCTGCGCTGGTGCGAGCGCTTCGAGATCGACCTCCAGGAGTGGCCGAACCTCGCGTCCTACTACACGCGCGTGCTCGAGCGTCCTACCGTGGAGGCCGCGCTCGGGGCCGAGGGCCTGCTCGAGCATCACAAGCATTTCCGCCGCACCGCGTGATCGCCTACCATCGCGCGCGTGAGAGTTTCGCTCGCGCTCGCGCTCGCGGTCGGGGGCGCGAGCTGCGGCCGCGCGCCGCAGCCGCAGGCGCCGCTGCCCGAGGCGCGGCTCGCGAGCAACGTGCTGCGCGGCGACTACGCCGGCTCGCAGGCCTGCGCCGACTGCCACTCGCAGATCTTCCAGAGCTGGGCGGCCTCGCCGATGCGCAACATGACGCGCGACGCGGCGACCGCCGCGATCCGCGCGCCGTTCGACGGCGCGACCCTGCATGTCGGCACCGACACCTGCGCCGCGGTGCAGGTCGGCAAGGACCGGTTCATGGAGCTGCACTCGCCCAGGGGCGATCGCCGGTTCCGCGTCACCAAGGTCGTCGGCGGCCGTTACCGCGAGGACTTCGTCGGTGTCGAGATCGGCGGCGACGGCAGCGAGCACGTGCTGCCGATGACGTACGTGTTCGCGACCAGGACGTGGCGGTACAAGGGCTACTCGGTGATGGTGCCGGAGCGGCCGCGGATGTCGTGGTCGGGAAAGTGGGCGCAGGAGTGCATCGGCTGCCACAACACGCTGCCGCTCGTGACGATGCTCTACGACGATCTCTACGGCCCGAAGCTGCCGCCGTATCAGGGCAGGAGCGGGCGTAGCGGCAACGGGCGCTGCGGCGGCCGACCCGAGCGCCGCGCC